>JAEZVM010000082.1 GCA_023420795.1 Pseudomonadota bacterium | reverse complement strand
TCGCCGTTCTTGTCGAACTTGCCGTCCTTCATGCGCAGCAGCGGCTGCGTCAGGCGGTCCTTGCCGTACTGGATCTTCGACAGGAAGTATCCCTTGATGCAGTTCAGCCCCTTGTTGACCGGCGCATCCGGGTCGCCCTGCGTGGCGACGATGCGTCCTTCTTTAGTACCGATCAGAACGCCGCAACCGGTACCGCAATAGCGGCAGGCTCCCTTGTCCCAGCGAATGCCGTCATCCTTGGCTGGCGCAGCCTGCGCCAGTCCCGGAACGGTAACGCCGGCCACGCCCGCCGCAGCGGCAACCGCATTACTTTTAATAAAGTCACGACGTGTCAATATTGCTTTCATCTTAGACCTCCCTATCAGGATCAGTTTCGTATTGGTGATAAACCATCGATGCCGAGAGAACTCCCGGTTGCTGGTTAATCGCCTCAAACGTATTTGCGACGGACTGATCGAAACTTGCCTCGATCGTGACGATCAAGCGACCGTCTTCCGTCACCGCATGCACTTCGACACCGGGGAGCGCTTCCAACGCCTCTTGCGCCTGCTTGAGCAGGTCGGGGCGGGCGTTGACCAGCACGCTCGAAATACTGATTGACTCTTGGGGATGCATTGATGTCCCTTCTGAAAGAGTGGTGAATGACGCAAAGATAGTCTTTTCATTTCCATGCCGAAATAACTTGCATCAAGAAATAAAAGAGTCTTTTTTTCGTATGTTTTATGGAGTCGTGCAGTACTGACCTCGTGAACTTTTTCGATATGGGCAAACTATCAAATGAGGAGTGAGGTAAAAGCATGAGGCGAGGTGATCATGCAGAACGCGGATGTGATTCGGTAAATCGAAGGGAAATTAGCCGCGCTGAATCCGCTATTCAATGAACGTGTATGCGGCAATAGGCGACAGTCGAAGCGAGGGGGTATGGCGGGGGCGGGGTAATTGCGGTCAGTCGCGTCACCGGACTGACGATCGATACCCTGCGCACGGGAAGGGTGGATCTGTCGCTGCGTGAAGCCGAACCGGATCCGCCTGTCCAGACAAGGCTGCGCAGTCCGGCCGGTGGGCGTAGCGGCTGGATAAGCAAGACCCGGAACTGGTGCCGGTACTTGAACGCCTAGTCGATCCGGCCACCCGTGCCGAACTCGGCTGCGATTCCTCCCTGAGCGGCATCAGGGGCAGTGGCGAAGCGCTGGCCCGCCTGGCGTTAGAGAACGACGACTTCCATGGCGAATGGAACCATGTGCCGCTTCCTCAAAGAGAGGAAGTCGCTAAATTATTTTTACGCCCCGCCTATAAGCCGGTGCGGTGCGCGCGCGGCGTAAAGAAAATGCCGCTCGGCCTGTCCGAGGGCAGCTCGCTTACTTTTTCATAGGTTTCGGTGTCGTAGATCTCGACGCGGTTCTCATCTCGCACCGATATCCAGATCTGTTCGCCACGCGGCGTGAACTCCATATGCAGCACACCTTTGCCCGGCTTGATCGTCTTCACCACCTTGCGGCTGGGTACGTCGATCACCTGCACCACTTCGTTGTGCGGGAACGCGAAATTCACCCATACCTGGCGGTTGTCCGGGCGCGCGACGACGAACACCGGCTGGCCATGCACCGGAATGCGGCCGCTCTCTTTCCAGCTGTTCTGATCGACTACCAGCACTTCGTTGCGGCCGACTGCAGGCACCAGAAGTTCTGTGCCGGTTGCTGCCCAGCCTTCGAGGTGCGGCATCTTATAGACCGGCAGTTTCTGCTGGCCCTTGCCGTAGCCGTTCAATACGCGCTTGACACCGGCATCCAGATTCCACAGGTCGAGCATCGCCAATCCATCTTCGCCGAAGAGGCCCGCGAGGTAGAAGCGGCCGTCGGCGGTGATCATGCCGTCGTACGGCTCCTTGCCGATGTTCTTGTATTTCGTGACGACCGGTTTCTTCGGCGCGCGCATATCGACCATCCAGATCTCGCCGGCTTCGAACAGGCTGAACACGAAGCGATTGCCCGGCGCATCGACCAGGCCGATCACCTTCGACGGCTTGCCGGCATTATCGATGGCGGGAATGTCGGCCACCAGTTCCAGCGTGTCGGCATCGAAGAACTTCACGCCGCCCGGTGTGTAGTTGGCCACGCCGATCAGCTTGCCGTCCTGCGAGATCGCGCCGCCGATGCTGTTGCCGGACTGGATCACACGCTTGACGATGCGCTTTTGCAGCAGATCGACCTTGGTCAGGCCACCATCGCGGCCGAACACATACGCATAGCGCTCATCGCGCGAGAAGTTCAGTGACGCGTGCGACAGGTCACCGAGGCCAGGCACCTGCGCGAGCAGCGTGCGGTTGGTGGTTTCGACGATCTGCACGCTGCCGATCGAGCGCTCGATAACCACGCCAAGGTCGCCGGTGGCACGTGGTTGTGGGGTGCTGGCGCAACCGGCCAGCACGAGCGCGGCCGCCACGCCGGTCATTGCGGCGAGCCGCCGCGTCCATGCGCGCGCATGCATGGCAAACGAAGATTCAACGCGCATCTGGCAATCCTTTCAACAACATGTTCACGATCCAGCCTGCTTCCGCTTCTGAAACGAAGGGGCTCCACGGCGGCATCGTCGTGCCGGGGCGGCCTTGCAGGATGGTGATCTTGAGCCCTTCAATGTCCTTGCCCTGCAGGTCTTTCGGGGTGATAGGTACGCCGAGGCCGCCTTCCATGCGCAGGCCGTGGCAGGAGCCGCAGTCCTGGCGCACCATGTGCAGCAGTTCGGCCTGACGTGCCGGGGTGGGTACGGGCGCTGTTTCGGCCTGCGCGAACGGCGCGGCGATCAGAAACAGATAGAGAAGGGCGCCCAGTCTTGAGATATTCATGATTCCTGCCTCATGGCGCGACTTCGATTACGCCAGTCATGTCGGGATGGGGGCCGCAGATATACGGGTAGGTGCCTGGCTTGTCGAAAGTACGCTGCCAGGACTCGCCGGGAAAAAGCCGGTCTGATTCGGGAAGTCCTTCCTGCTGAAACAGGACGGAATGGTTGGTACGTTTTTCGTTGTTGACCCAGCGAACGGTGGTGCCGGGCTTGATCTTGAGCTGCTGTGGCTCGAACTGCATTTTCGCGATGCTCACTTCCGCCACTTCCGCGGCCTCGGCCGGGAGGAGGGTCAGAGCAATCGCACCGACGACTGCAGCAGATGCCGCTTTGAGCAGGCTCGCTACAACGCCCCTGTTCATCATCAACTCCTTTTACAGTCCGGAGCTGGTAGCCCCGGACCTACTACAAACACGGACGGGATAATGTCCGTACTGCTTGACAGCGGATGCGGGAACCTTGCGTGGTTCCCGCATCAATTGCGGGTTACTGCTTTGCTACGTTGATGTCTGCCTTGGGATTGTCCAGACCCAGAGTATAGCCGAAGGAAACGTAGTGGTAACGACCGTTGGTGTAGTCGTCATGGATCGCGAAGCCGAAGTTGTAGGTCTTGCCCGGTTCCAGCTTGACGTCGCCTTCGCCGCCGGCCAGCTTGCGGGTGAAGTTGACGGTCCAGGTGTCGCCCTTGAGTTCGCCCTTGGCATCGGTCAGCGCCTTGCCGCCTTCCATCACGCGCTTGTCGGCGATGTAGCCATCGACCGGCTTCTGACCCTTGCCGCTCTTGTACTGCAGCAGGTCGTAGTACTTGCCGGAGGCGAGGCTGCCATCCTTGACATACTTGGTCTTCTTGTCGTCCTTCACGCCCGGCATGGTGCGCACGTCGGTGTGGCAGGTTGCCCAGCAGCCGCCGTTGCCGTTGTCCACCTTGCCTTCTTCTTCCAGCATGAAGGCTACCTTCACCGGATTGTCGGCATCCATCTTCTTGCCGCTAGCGAAGCCGGTGTTCTTCCAGGTGAAGCGCAGGTACAGGTTGGTGCCGTCATGCGCAGCCTGGACAGTGACCGGAACGCTGCCCGGCTTGCCCTTGATCGGTTCCGGTTCCAGCACGGTGTTCTTCGACTGTGCGCCGGAGATGATCTTCTTGCCGATATCCGGAGCTTCTTCCGCGCCGGTCTTCTCATCGACGTGGCAGCCGATGCAGGCCTCGCCCTTTTTGACTGCTTTTGCGCCGCCGTGTTCGGTGCCTTTCAGGATCCATTCCATGCCGGCGCTGCCGGGATAGAACACCGTGATTTTCTTGCTCGGTGCCTTGCTCGCGTCTGCGGCGAGCGCAGCGCCCGAACCCAGTGCAAGAAGCAGACCCAGAGACGATACGGCAATCAGAGACTTGTTCATCGCATTTCCCTTCTACAGTTGATTTTTCATGCAGCGTTTATCAAAAATTTAGGCGGCTATCACGCTGCGAGGGTGATGGCCGCCGATTTACTTATTCTTCCTCTTCCTCTTCAGGCATGTCCTTCGGCAGTTTGTGTGCGATACCTTTGTGGCAATCGATACAAGTCTGCTTGTCTTCCTTGGCATTCTCATGCTGCTTGCGGGCGCGCTGTTTCTGCTTGTCGCCATCCATGCCATCGAAGCTGTGGCAGTTGCGGCACTCGCGTGAGTCGGCTGCTTTCATGCGAGCCCATTCCCGGGTGGCCAGTGTCAGCCGTTTTGCCTCGAACTTCTCCTGAGTATCGATGGTGCCGGTGATCTTGC
>JAEZVM010000358.1 GCA_023420795.1 Pseudomonadota bacterium | reverse complement strand
GTGCATAGCGGTACAGCTTGCCGTAGCCAAGCTCCTTCATCAGCTTGGTCGGCGCATTGCGCAGGTGTTCGGGAACCGGACGTGACTTGTCCTTGGCGACGAAGGCGCGCGCGGCATTGTAGGCGTTGTATACCGCATTCGATTTTGCCGCGCAGGCGAGAAATACCACCGCTTCGGCCAGCGCCAGCTCGCCTTCTGGCGAACCGAGCCGTTCGTACACTTCTGCGGCATCCAATGCCAGCCGCAATGCGCGCGGATCGGCCAGGCCGATATCCTCGGTCGCCATGCGGATAATGCGCCGCGCCAGATAGCGCGGGTCGGCGCCGCCGTCTAGCATCCGCACCAGCCAGTACAGCGAGGCGTCCGGATTGGAGCCGCGCACGGATTTATGCAGCGCTGAGATCTGATCGTAGAACGCATCGCCGCCCTTGTCGAAGCGGCGCAGGTTCTCCGCCAGCGCCGTCGCCAGCAATGCTTCGTCCACTTCCTGCTGATCGTTTGCGGCAGCAGCACGTGCAACGATTTCCAGATTGTTCAGCAGTTTGCGGCCGTCACCGTCGGCGCTGGCGATCAGCGTCGATTTCGCCTCGGGCGTGAAATCCAGTCCGTCGAGTTCCTGTATGCAGGCGCGATCAACCAGCTCATCGAGATCCTCGTCCGACAGCGACTTCAGCACATACACCGCCGCGCGTGACAGCAGTGCGCTGTTGACCTCGAACGAAGGATTCTCGGTGGTCGCACCGATGAAGGTGAACAGTCCACTTTCAACATGCGGCAGGAATGCATCCTGCTGGCTCTTGTTGAAACGGTGAACTTCATCGACGAACAGAATGGTGCGACGCCCGGAAGTCGCACGCACGAGCTCCGCACGCTCCACCGCTTCGCGTATGTCCTTCACGCCGGACAGCACCGCTGACAGCGCGATGAATTCTGCGCTGAAACTGTCGGCCATCAGCCGCGCCAGCGTGGTCTTTCCCACGCCGGGCGGCCCCCACAGGATCATCGAATGCGGCTCGCCGGACTCGAACGCAACCCTCAATGGTTTGCCCTGGCCGAGCAGATGCTGCTGTCCAATGACGTCGTCAAGCGATTGGGGACGAAGCCTTTCGGCGAGAGGAGTAGAAGCCATGCATTGTTGTTATTGCTGGAACACGTCGGCGCCCTTCGGCACCTCGAACCTGAATTGATCCGGCTTCATCGGCGGGTTCTTTTCGAACTTCTTGAAAGTCAGCAGCGATATCTGCCCGAACGAATCGCGCAGCTCCATCGCCTGCGGCACACCGTCCTTCAGGCCGATCAGAATCCGCTCGAAAGTGGTGTCCTTCGTTTTCGGCGTGGCTTCCAGCCATTCCAGTCCGTCGCGCTCGCCGGCGTCCTTCAGCGTGAAGTTCTTTTCCAAGTCGTTGCTGCCGAACAGGATCGCCGCCGGCGACGAACCGAGAGCATCGCCGAGCCGCCGGATGGTGACCTGGTTCAGGTCCTTGTCGTAGATGTAGAGCTTTTCGCCGTCGGCCTGCAGCAGTTGCTCGTAGGGTTTCTGATAGGTCCAGATGAATTTGCCGGGGCGCGCAAACAGAAAAGTGCCGCTGGACGTATTGGCGACCTTCGCCGCCCCGTCCATGGTTTTCACCTGCCGCTGGGTGAACTCGCCTTTGGCGGCCTTCGTGCTATTGACGAAGGTCTTGAACTGTTCCAGCGCCGACGCGCTCGCGAAGCCGGGCACCGCCATCAGGCAGGCCATTGCGATACTCGTCAGGCGCCGGGCAGCAGGCAAAAAGAGATGAGAAGCCAAAATGTCGTTCCTATTCGGTTGAGTTTCCTGCCGGGACAAGGATCTCGCGATTGCCGTTCGACTGCATCGACGACACCAGACCACTCTGTTCCATCTGCTCCAGCAGGCGGGCCGCGCGATTGTAGCCGATGCGCAGATGGCGCTGCACCAGCGAAATCGACGCGCGGCGGTTTTTCAGCACCACCGCCACCGCCTGATCGTACAGCGCATCCGATTCGCCGCTGCCGCCGCCCTCGCCGCCCAAGGCCGCCTCGCCGCCCTCTTCGAGCACACCGCCTTCTAGGATTCCCTCTATGTAATTCGGTTCCCCCTGCGCCTTCAGGTGCTGCACCACGCGATGCACCTCGTCATCGGATACGAACGCGCCGTGCACGCGATTCGGCAGCCCCGTCCCCGGCGGCATGAACAGCATGTCGCCCATGCCGAGCAGCGTCTCCGCGCCCATCTGGTCGAGAATCGTGCGCGAGTCGATCTTGCTGCTGACCTGGAATGCGATGCGGGTCGGGATGTTGGCCTTGATCAGGCCGGTGATCACATCGACCGACGGCCGCTGCGTCGCGAGGATCAGATGGATGCCGGCAGCACGCGCCTTCTGGGCGATGCGCGCGATTAGTTCCTCGACCTTCTTGCCGACGACCATCATCAGGTCGGCCAGCTCGTCTATGATGATCACGATGGTCGGCAGCTTCTCCAGCGGTTCCGGCGCATCCGGCGTCAGGCTGAACGGATTCGGGATCT
>JAEZVM010000303.1 GCA_023420795.1 Pseudomonadota bacterium | reverse complement strand
TTTTGATTGGAGTATTCCCGGTCGGGGCTGTTCCCATGCCGCGCAAAGAATTACCAGGCGCTCATGCGGCCGCGCGCCCGGACGAGTCGTTCCATCTCACCGTGTTCTCCCGCACGTAGCGCTCGATCGCATTGTTGAAGCTGGGCAGGATCAGCCCGCGCTCGCTCGATAAGGCAGTGATGCCCGCTCCTTCGTCGCTGGCGCGCACCAGCATCGATGCCTCGATGCCGGCCTGGCGTGCGGTTCGCTCGGCGAATTCGAACCACGACATCTGGCCCCGGTTGGCCAGGTGCCAGATGCCGTTGGCCCGGTCGATCAGCAGGTCGAGCGTCGCGTGCGCGAGATCCGGCACATAGGTCGGTGATACATGTCGTCGGTCGCTCGCCTCGAAGCGCCGGCCGGCCGCCAGGTCGCGCAGCACGGCATGCGCGAAGTTGTAGCTGTCCCATGGTCCGAAGAAGGCGCTGGTGCGGATCACCAGCGCGTCCGTAAAGGCCTCCATCACCCGCCGTTCTGCTTCTGCCTTGCTGCAGCCGTATGCGCACAGCGGCGATACCCGGTCGCTCTCGACGTAGGCGCGGCCCAGGCTGCCGTCGAATACCAGGTCGGATGAGAACGTCACGTAGGGAATGCCGAGCTTCGCACAGGCGCGCGCCAGCACTTCCGCACCGTTGGCGTTCTCGCGGAAGCAGCGCTCCGATTCGCGCGACGCATCGGCCACGCGCACATAGCCCGCCGCGTTGATCACGGCCCACGGCCTACGATGTGCCAGTGCCGCCTCGACCGAGGCCTCGTCGGCGATATCCATGTCGGACCGGGTGAGCAGTTCATGCGCAAGGCCGCGATGCTCGCAGATGCGTGACAGCGCACGTCCGAGAGTGCCGCGCGCGCCGGTGATCACGAGCTTGCGCGCGGAACTGATGATCTGCGGCGGCGCGACTGATTGCGTCGGCTGTATTACGAACCTGTCCGGGCGGCGCCACCATCCCGGACCGTCCAGTGCAGGATGATCGAATGAGCCGGTTTTCGCCAGCGACGCAACTGCTCCCGCCAGCGCGGTCGGCCGCACGGATTTGCCGCGCACATCGAACACACCGCTCTCGTAGAAACCGTCGTTCTGGATCAGCAGCGAGTTCCAGTCCATGCAGCCAAACAGCGACCAGACGGTGACGGCGCGGATATCGACGCCCTCGCCCCTGAGACTGCGTGCCGCCTGCCACATCTCATGCAGCCAGCGCAACTGATCATCGCGCGCACCGCCGAGATGCGCCTCGGTGACCCCGATCGGCAAACGATAGCGCTGCCATACCTCGCGCAGCCTTGCTTGTGGGCCGGTCAGTCCGTCGGCTTCATGCACACGAGTGGCATGGATATCGACATAGGGCGCATCGCCATGGCAGAACACCGGCGGATAACCTTCCATCCGGTGATCGATGAAACGCTCGCTGGTGACATAGTGGTTGATTCCAACAATGTCCGGCACGCATGGCTCGTCCACGAAGAACGCCATCTGCCGCTTATCGATACCGGCCTCCAGGAAGGTTCCGTACCACGCATGGTTGGCATCAATGCGGCCGCATAGCAGGTCGAATCCGAGCCAGCGCCTTTCATTCTCGTAGTCCGCCTGATATTTCAGCCCCGCGCAGCTGAATGTCTTGCCCATGTCTTCCGTCTGCACCAGCTGTGCATCGGGCCTCACGCGGCGGATCGCGCGCATCGCCAGCGCCACGCCACGGCACTGGTTATACAGCGCTCGCAGCATGCAATCGATATCTCGGCCGTGCGGATACCAGTGCCCGTACAAACCGGAAAAGCGCGCGGTCGTCAGCGGCTCGTTCACCGGTGTGAACAGCCTGATCCACGGGTAGCGCTCGGCCACGCGCTGCGCATGCCGCGCCAGCATTTCCGGAAAATGCGGGTCCAGCAGATTGGTATAGCGAGGTCCGCTGCCATGATGCACCAAGCCGGCGATCGGCTCGATGCCGAGTTCGCGCAGGCGCGGCAGGCGCTCGTCATGCCAGCGCCAGTCGGCCTGATCCGGATGCTCTGGCGAAACGGTTTCCCACAGCACCGGATACCGCAGTGTCCTTATGCCGAGCGCAGCAATCGCATCCAGATCTTCGATGCGGTCGGCATGGCCGGTTTCGGCAATCTGATTACGGAAATTGTCCTGCAGGCGGGCGACGGTGCATTCCACGCCGCCCCATATCTCAAGCGGCGGCGGATGCGTAATATCGTTTGATCGCTTGTTGCTCATTGGCATGATGGCTACGCCGCGCCATAGAAAAGGGCCGAATATAAGCATAAAGATGCTTATTCCCTCTGCTCATGAATGGGGGAATATCTCGACCCGATCGGATTACTCGCGCGGAACAGCCGTTTTTGTTGTTGAACTCATCCTGCTGACCGGAGGTTGCGGCGAACGTTCCCCCGTCATGCCGCAAAAGCGTACAGCCTCAATAACAAGGAGAAAGAAAGATGCGCCGCATAAGCGGCGTCGATAGTACAGCCCGCAGCGTCAAGCGGGTTGCACTATCGGAAGATCGGAAGGGAATCTGGAAGAATGCGCCGTGACTACATGCGCGGCGAAACGGAGACGCGCACCCGCAGCCGCTCGCCCGGATCGTAAGGCATCACGCTGGTATAGGTATGGCCGCGATATTCGTACGTCACCGCATAGCCGTTGGTACGTGTCTGCCAGTTGTCGATGGTGCGGCACTGGCGTACCGGCTGCTGTTCGACCACGGTGCCCGCATTATTGTTTTCGAGCCGGTCACCGACGATGGCACCGGCAATCGCTCCGGCCGCTGTCGCCACCGTCCTGCCGCTGCCGCCGCCAACCTGGTTGCCGATGATGCCGCCGGCAACGCCGCCGAGAATCGAGCCGCCGACACCGCGTTGTTGCTGCTGGCGCTGTACCGGCACATATTCGGTATAGCAGTCCTGCTGCGGATAATTGACCTGTTCGTATTGCGGTGTCACGCTCACCACGCGCGCGTAATCCTCGAAATCGCCGGCAGCCGCACTGCCTGCCATGCTGACGCAGACGAGAGAAATCGCCAATTTCGTCCGCAGATTTTTCATGAAATCCTCCCTGTACTGATCGTGTGCCATTCGCGTTCAGTTCGGTAAACGCGAAATGCGGCGAAACAGGATACAGGAGAAATGTATCGTTATGTTTCAATGGAAAAACTATTGCCGCCTTCCATGCCTTTATGCGCACCGCGCGTCATCTGCACCAGCAGTGCTCCCTTCACCATGGACATTGCGGTATTGCTGCCCATTCGGAACCCTTGCATCGCAGCTGCATTCATTAGTTCCAGCACCTGATCCTGGCAAAGATGGTCTGCGTCATCGCGCCCATTGAGCGCTTCGCTGTTTTTCGCATTCAGTTCCGTAACGATTTCTTCTAGGGTCATGCTTGGCTCCCGGTATGTGCAGTTCGCTCTATTCTGTTGCCCTCCTCCGCAGCAATTAATTATTGGACAACATTGGAGATAGGTACGACCAGACACGACCTATGATTGTCGTCGCTCAACAAACAGTATTTCCTTCAGGCAGGACAGAGCGAGGAGGCCGACAGGAGTGGCCGGCATAAGAAAGGGATACCGGTTTGCGGTATCAACTACGGCGCAGGATTGTTGAAGGCTTCTTCTTCGACGAAGTAATCGTCAGCGCAGGTCTTGCTGCAGAAACGCCGGACATTGTCCAAGGGCTGATTGCAATACCAGCAAGCGCCTTTCGGCTTCAATGCGGCGATGGTTTTCGGCTGGACCATGTCGGCCCGCATGCCGGCTTCAGTATGTTTGTCAGTATGGTCTGCATCACCCATGATTCAGCCGCTCAAAAAATACCGTGCCACATTTACGTCCTCCGGCAGGCGGCGAAAGCAAGAGCCGCAGGCCGCCTGTCGAAAGAATACTGCAAGAAGTATAGACACAACCGTCGATGCATTGGAAAGCGTTTTGAAAAATTCCTGACGCGTGCCACGGCTGCCTTGACACGCGGAACGACATAAAAAATCGCCCGCAGACCTTACGGTCGCGGGCTTAATCCCACCTTCGGAGCACTTTGATAAGACTGTGCCTGGAAATAATCGTTCTCAGCTTTTCCATCATTTTCCATTGTTCCGTTCGGCGGATATGCGGTAGAAAATCCCCTTATTTCCTCAATGAACTTTTCTCATTTTTGTCCCGTCAAAGTAGGCCGATTCAATAGGGGTCAGTGCCCATATATCGTGACGCCCGGGAGGTAGTGTGTCAGCAGTTTTGGATTCAAAAGAAATGATTTCGACTATCGGTCCCAGATCGGATGCAGTCGAAATCCGTGAAGGTGACTGGAAAGCGTATCTGCACTGCGTTGCGCGATACAAGGAAGACAAGGCCATCGCCGAACGCTACGGCAGCGTGGTCGCCTACAAGCGCGCCTGCGCAATGGCCTATCTGGGCAAGCGCGCGCAGCTCCACGGCGGCGTGTGCAGCACCCTGCATCCGCACATCATGACGCCGCAATTCATCGCCGATCTCGAGACAAGCAATCGCACGATACGCTACTCGCGTTACCCGTGGCTGCGTTCGCTGATGAACCTGCTGGAAGAAATCGAAAGAATCCAGGACCAGATCTCCAGCACCAATGTAATCAGCCTGGTGCCCCCATCAAAATGATCGCAGCGGCTTGCAGCGAACTGCTGCAAGCCCTTCGCCGACACCCTCGCATTGGTCGTTCCGCCAGCGTTTGCGAATGAATCCGCTGCTTGCGCCGCTTCAGAGAGCGGTAGCAAAAAATTGATTCGCGTCAATACATGGCCAAGGTCGCTCATTACCATCAAAGTCAGGCAGCCAATTGCCATGACTAGAAAAACAGGAGACGACATGCATAAATCCATTGCACCACCACGTGTCGCAGAAGAGGGTGTGACTTTTACAGTCGAAGTCGGATTCACCGACCGCGAATGCCTGGTATCGAAAAATGCCCTCGCCCACCTGCGCCGCTTGAGGGGCGGCCAGATGGACTTCCTGCAGACCTATCGCGCCTTCGAAGACCAGATCCACAGCGTCGCTCGACGTCTCGTCGTTGCCGGCGTCAGCGGATCGCCGCTGGTTCTTGGCGCTGCCTATTTCGTTTGACCCCCCAGATTGAAGAAGCTGTACGCATCTGCGCTGATGAGCATGCGCGTGCGCGCACTCGATCGTCGCAATGCATTGCAGCTCTGTTCTGCTTAAAAAATATGCGGTAGGCGAGCACCCACTTCTTCATCCAGCGGCATAGAAATAAGCATCTCTGAGAATTCTCAAAAATATATTCATACGATTATTCAGAATAAGTTCAGACCGAACCAGAAACGGGGGATACACAGATGAACGAGACCAAAGAGACGAATGTTTCCGACCAATTTCAATACGATCCCAACAATCTGCTGGAGTCGCTGATTGAAAAGCTCAATCTGAAGAATGATGCGGCATTGTCGCGTGCGCTTGAAGTCGCACCACCGTTGATCAGCAAGATTCGCCATCGCAGACTACCGGTCGGAGCTTCTCTCCTGATCCGCATGCATGAGGTCTCCGACCTGAGCATCAAAGACCTGCGCCACCTGATGGGCGACCGCCGCAACAAATTCCGCATCAGCGACAAGCAGTTCAAGCCAAAGACATCTGCCATGGCTGCCTAAGCAAAATCCCCGCAATAAAAACAGATAGCTGATTTCCCGGAAAGTTGCCCACAATAACTGTGGTCAACTTTGTGGATAACGATGTGAATTAGTCACTAAGCGACTGATCCATATACGTTTTATCGTTCCGTCACAAAATCAGACATCGACCATTTTCAGGGCAGCCACGAGGGAAGCGGTCGATGTAATCTGTTTTAGTTCTGCCGTCGCGGCGCAGTCATACGGCTCGCAGGGAGTTCGCAGACCTGCTGTGCAGGCTTGCGAAGGCGTCCGATTCAGAATCCTCTGGCATGTGGTATTCGATGTCGCCTCACCACTTGCGCGCTACGACGATTCCTTGCCTGATATGTGTCAAGAATGACCTCGATACGCGGCGTACGATCAGTGCATATGCCATTCGGAGCGAAAGATGCCGATAGTCGATGATCATCAGGTGCCGCCCGAGCCGGCTCCCGGAGACGATCCCATACCGGAAAAAAATCCCTCTCCGGACCAGGAGCCGATACCCGATCACAATCCGGTCAAACAGGAAGGCCCGCAGAAAACGCAAGGACAACGCTAGTCCATCCACCTCCCTGCGCCACTCTCACCCAAGGTATCGTGCCCGTGTGCCGATACCGGGTATACAACACGAATCGCCTCTCCATCCGAAATCAGATTTTTACGCAGCCCGAACATGCTGCCACACCGTAGGGCCGCCTCATGACAGACCGCATGCCTGACTGGCTGGAGACGCTGGCATATGCGATCGCGCCATGGGTTGTGCTCATCAATCAGCTGCCGTGGTTCAGCGTGATCGTGCAGATCCTGGCCGCCCTGCTGGCAGCCCTCGTCATCCACCGCATCGGCACAGGCATCCTCCAACGCCTGACCTTGCCGCTGCCTTTCTCCCGCCGTCTGGTGCAATACGGGCACCGCGCGGGAGGACTGGTCCTCTTCTTCCTCACGTCCCAGATCATATTGCGCAATGCGTTCGACTCCCTCCCCGGCATGGCGACGGCACGGCACATGAACGCACTGTTCCTCATCAGTGCGCTGACCTGGCTGGGCGTGCGCCTCGTTCAGGCAATCGAGTACACGATCATCGAACTGAATCCATCCGATACGCCTGACAATCTGCAGGCCCGACGCATCCAGACCCAGGCCAAGGTATTGGCGCGTTCCGTGATGGTGCTGGTCATACTGATCGGCTCCGGCACTGCATTGATGACGCTGCCGTTCCTGCGCGATATCGGCACGAGCCTGCTCGCGTCTGCCGGTGTCGCCGGCCTGGTGGTCGGCTTCGCGGCCAAGCCGGTACTGGGCAATCTGCTGGCCGGCATGCAGATCGCGCTGACCCAGCCGATACGCTTGGACGATGTAGTCATCGTCCAGAATGAATGGGGACAGGTCGAAGAGATCACCGGGACATATGTCGTTGTGCGTATCTGGGATCAGCGACGTCTGATTATCCCGCTGCAATGGTTCATTGAAAACCCGTTCCAGAACTGGACCAGAACCAATGCGGACATACTCGGCACCGTATTCGTATGGGTGGACTACCGGTTGCCAGTAGAAGCGGTGCGCACGGAAGCAGAACGCATATGCGCAAATGCGCCGGAATGGGACGGTCGGCTTTGTCTGACTCAGGTTGTGGATCTGGGCGACAAGGCGATGCAGCTGCGCATACTGGTCAGTGCAAGCGATGCCGGACGACTATGGGACTTGCGTTGCCGCGTACGGGAACAGCTGATTCACTTCATCCAGCGCGACTTCCCTGACTACCTGCCGCGCTTCCGTGCCGAAGTGGACGGCTCAGGCAGCGCTCGTCCGTGACAGTCTGCGCGAGCTGCGCCGCGCAGGCGCGACATCAAGCGCGGCCTTCAGGACGAACCGGATCAACTCCCGGTTGGCGTACAGGTTCTCATGGCAGGCATTCCGGGGCAACAGGCCGGCTTCCACAGCTTTCTTCATCGCCACCTGAAGCATTTCATTCGTAATTTTCACGGCACGACTCCTATCAATCCCGGTTCCGCAGGGAGTGTGGGCGTAGTCTGCCGCAGCTTTATGACGCCGGTATGAATCCCTGCGCTTTCTCAATACGACTCGCCCGCCCGCCGGACCATTGTTTTAGCAAATCACATGCCAGGCGGAAATAATGCAATTCTCCGCTTGCCTTCCGATTTGCCCCTCCTCGTTACACATCTGGACAAATCATGCGCACTTTTTGCCTATCTACCCTCATATTTCCCATATATATGGCTAGGCCGGTACGCTGTGGAAGTGTCTAATGACGCCACGCATACCTATGGAGCAGAGAAAAATGGCTCTGGTTTGTATCAAGTGTGGTTGGCCAATATTGCCCGGCGCAAAAACCTGCCCGCAATGTGGGAGCGCATTCACCAAACCGAATCAAGAGCGCACCATCAATGACGCCGATGCGACCAGCCTGCTGAAAGGCTACAAGTTGGTTCGCATGGCAGGCGCGAGTGTCGCATGTGCCGGCCTCATCGCCGTTATTGCCGGCTCGCAGGCAGCAGCGACCGTTTTCATTGCAATTGGCATTACCGCCTACATCACCGGCCTGCTGGGAGCATGGTGGAATACGGGAGACTAAATGACCGTCCTCAATAAGGAATACGGCCTCTGATGCTACGATAGTCCTGACGTGGAGGCCGGCCATGCAAATCGAAACGATCGGAAAATACCAGCTTCATCTTGTCGCGCATGAGCTACCTGCGTCGGACCTGTGGGAGCCGTATGTTTCGATATTCAGGTTCGACGATGAGCTTCAGGATTTCACCTGCGTCGTCGAAAAGCAGCGAGTCTCGGAGCAGGGCTATGCCGATTACCAGGCCGCCATTGACGCCGCTAGACGCGCTGGGAACGCCCTTCTGGACAAAGGGCAAATACATTAGTGCTGTATCGGACCAGTCAGTCGCAGGCAAACATGGTTTCGTGAATCCGATTGATAATTTGCAATAGCGGCAAGTTTCATCCCACCTACCATACCGATACACGCTCACGCGGAGGAATCCTGTATTTCCAGACACCGCCACTCTGAGCCAGATCAATCATCACCAGCGGAATTGCGACTGATGGCACGAGTCCATACGCATTACGACAATCTGAAGGTAGCCCGTAACGCGCCGCCTGAGGTTATTCGTGCCGCCTACAAGACGCTCTCTCAAAAACACCATCCCGATCGCAACGGCAACAGCGAGTCTGCGATACGCATCATCCAGATCATCAATAGCGCTTATGAAGTCCTCTCCGATCCGGTGAAGCGCCGCGAGCACGATGACTGGATCGCGAAAGCCGAGGCCGAAGCGAACCGGGAGACGGAAAGGCAGTACGCGCCCCCTCCTCCGCAGCATACGCAAAAGAAAACCTCGCAAGTCACCCGCCGGAGAAACTCCTTTCATATTCACCCCGCGCGGCGTAGAAGCATGTCGCCTCTATCAGGGACGATCCAGAAGATGCGGATGATCCTTGACCACTTTTCCCGCAAACTCTTCAGGAAAACCTGAGCGCGCCGCAACTGCATCTTCCTTCCTGACGGCCTAGATGAACCGGTGAACGCCTTTCCGAAAATCCTGCCTAAGAGACAGGAGGTGCATACCCGATGGGCAAGATATATGGGAAGTCACCAGGGAAATTCTTCTTGTCGCTGCGATATTTCTGGCGCCTTGCCATCCCGCAATGGCGGTTTCGCGATGCCGCCCATGGAAGCATCGAGCAGCGCATTGCGAATTACCGTTACAACCGTGCGCAACGGAAGATTCTTCCGTTCTATATGTGGAAATGGGTTGGTATTGCGGTGTGCATGCTGGAGCTGACGCAGATTCTTTCCTACCTGATGTCGATTACCGCCACAGAGAGCGTCAACCATCTTTGCGCTACGTTGGCCTGCATGGGTACCGGTATCGGGTTCGCGTTTTCTTGCATCGTTATTACGGTTCTTCTGGCGAGTTATCTATTTTTGACTTACGTAAGAAGATAGTTCGAAATGGAACAGCATGGTGAAAACCCATGGTCGCCCGTGCTCAGCAACCATGGGAAAAAACGAAGCTATTACGGCTTACGGCCCATGAAGCCACCGATGATAGTGGCGTTCGACGGCCCCGTCAGCTGGAATGTGCCGCCGATCTCCTTTGCAGCCGGCCCAAAGTAACGACCGCTAACTCCTCCAAC
>JAEZVM010000267.1 GCA_023420795.1 Pseudomonadota bacterium | reverse complement strand
GTCGCAGATAGCGGATTGCAACCGAACGTCGTGCTGGAGCGCCCGCGCGATCCCGCGCATGGCGACATCGCCTGCAACATCGCGATGCAGCTGGCCAAGCCGCTGAAGAAGAATCCGCGCGAACTGGCGCAGGTGATCGTCGCCGCGCTGCTGGCCAACAAGGGCGACTTGATCGAATCGGCGGAAATCGCCGGCCCCGGTTTCATCAATCTGCGCGTGGCCGCCGCCGCCAAGCAGGCAGTGATCAGGGCGATCTTGGCCGAGGGTGATAAGTACGGCAAGAACAGTGCTGGCGCCGGCAAGAAGGTGATGGTCGAATTCGTGTCGGCCAATCCGACCGGGCCGCTGCATGTCGGCCACGGCCGCCAGGGGGCTCTCGGTGATGCCTTGTCGTCGCTGCTGGAGTCGCAGGGTTACGAGGTGACGCGCGAGTTCTATTACAACGATGCCGGCGCACAGATCGGCAACCTCGCCTTTTCGGTGGAAGCGCGGGCGCGCGGTTACAAGCCGGGCGATGCGCACTGGCCGGAGTCCGCATACAACGGCGACTATATTGCCGACATCGCGGCCGATTTCCTGCTGAAGAAGACCGTGTCCGCCAGTGACGGCGAGCCGGTGACCGGCAGCGGCGACGAGAACGATATCGAGTCGATCCGCAAGTTCGCGGTCGCCTATCTGCGCCGCGAACAGGACCTCGACCTGCAGGCCTTCGGCGTCAAGTTCGACAACTACTATCTCGAATCTTCGCTGTACACCGACGGCAAGGTCGATGCGGCGGTCGACGCGCTGGTCAAGGCCGGTAAGACCTATGAGCAGGACGGCGCGTTGTGGTTGCGCACCACCGACTACGGCGATGACAAGGATCGCGTGATGAAGAAATCGGAGGGCGGCTATACCTATTTCGTGCCGGACGTCGCCTATCACATCACCAAGTGGCAACGCGGCTACGCCAAGGTCATCAACGTGCAGGGCAGCAACCACCACGGCACCATCGCGCGCGTGCGCGCCGGTTTGCAGGCGGTCGGCAGGGGCATCCCCGAGGGGTATCCCGATTACGTGCTGCACAAGATGGTCACGGTGATGAAGAACGGCG
Organism: Pseudomonadota bacterium; assembly: GCA_023420795.1. Lineage (GTDB taxonomy): Bacteria > Pseudomonadota > Gammaproteobacteria > Burkholderiales > Burkholderiaceae_D > Noviherbaspirillum. Next base: position 4,127 of record JAEZVM010000267.1, on the reverse strand, counting down.
AGGAAGTGAAGATATCCAAGCGCGCCGGTTCGTACGTGACGCTGCGCGACCTGATCGAATGGTCGGCCGGCGACGCGAAGAACGAAAACGGCGAACGCGACCTGACGCGCGGACGCGACGCGGTGCGCTTCTTCCTCATCTCGCGCAAGGCCGACACTGAATTCACCTTTGATGTCGATCTGGCACTGTCGCAGTCGGACGAGAACCCGGTGTACTACGTGCAGTATGCGCATGCGCGCATCTGCTCGGTGCTGGCGCAGTGGGGCGGTGACGAAACGACATTGAACGGCGTTGGCGATCTGTCACCGCTGACGTCACCGCGCGAAGCGGCGCTGCTGACGAAGCTCGCCGAGTATCCGGAGATGCTGCAAAAAGCGCTCGACGAACTCGGCCCGCATCAGGTAGCGTTCTATCTGCGCGACCTGGCCGGCGAACTGCACAGCTACTACAACGCCGAACGGGTGCTGGTCGATGATGTGCCCACGCGGATGGCGCGCCTGGCGCTGCTGGTGGCAACGCGCCAGGTATTGCGTAACGGCCTGGCGCTGATCGGCGTATCGGCGCCGGCGAGGATGTAACGAGGTTATTTGAGGAAGTATGCAGAACTACAACAGGCAGCAGGGTGGAACACTGGTCGGCATTATCATCGGATTGATCATCGGCCTCGGCATTGCGCTGGCAGTGGCGATGATGATCACGAAAACGCCGATGCCGTTTACCGACAAGTCGGGCCGGCAGAAGATCTCCAGTCCTACCGCCGGGCAAACCGCTGATCCGAACAAGCCGCTGTACGGCAACAAGATGGCGACGAAGGACGCGGCGAAGGATTTTGCCAAGGAGCCGCCGCAGAATACCGCGGCGCCGCAGCCGGCTGACAAGATCGTGGAAGTCAAGGTGGACGTGAAGCCGGAGAGCAAGGCGCCGGTGGTGGAGAAGTCGGCCGCGGCCAAGACCGAAAGCGCGGACGACAAGTGGAACTACTATCTGCAGGCCGGCGCTTTCCGCGAGCAGGCTGATGCCGAGAGCATCCGCGCCAAGCTGGCGCTGATGGATGTCGAAGCGAAGATCTCCGAGCGTCAGTCGGAAACCGGCGTGCTGTACCGGGTGCGCGTCGGCCCGTTCAGCCAGATCGAGGCGATGAACCGGGTGCGGGGCAAATTGTCAGATAATGGCGTGGATGCGGCCGTGGTACGTGTCGCGAAATAACGAATTTATCAAGAGCAAAGGAGTCTTATGCGTTTTCTTCAACATGCGCTGGCAGCATTGAGCTTCTCTCTGTTGGCCTTCGGTGCGACTGCAACACCCGCCAATCCGCAGAACGGTGTCGATTACCGCACGCTCGACAAGGCGCAGCAGACTGATTCCGGCAAGAAGGTTGAGGTCATGGAATTCTTCGGCTACTTCTGCCCGCATTGCAATTCCCTCGAACCGGCTTTGGCCGACTGGGTGAAGAAACAAGGCGACAGGATCGTGTTCAAGCGCGTGCCGGTCGTCTTCCGCGACACGATGATTCCGCAGCAGAAGCTGTACTACGCGCTGGAAGCGATGGGCCGGATCGAGGATCTGCATCCGAAGGTGTTCCAGGCGATCCATGTGCAGCGCCAGTCGCTGGCGACCGATGCCGCCATCATCGATTTCATGGTCAAGCAGGGCGTCGATAAGCAGAAATTCCTCGACGTTTACAACTCCTTCGCCGTACAGACCAAGGTGCAACGCGCAGCCCAGCTGCAGAATGCCTATCAGGTGGACGGCGTGCCGCTGCTCGCGGTCGATGGCCGCTTCCTGACCTCGCCGGCCATCGTTGGCGAGAGCATGGGCAATCGCCCCGAGCCGGTGCTGCATGCGGCAACCTTCCAGATTCTGGACTGGCTGGTTGCGCAAAGCGCCAAGCAGAAGCAACCGGCCGCAGCGTCGCCCGCGCCGGCGAAGAGCAAGTAAGCCGCTCCGCACGACATCGGAAGTCCGTCACTCGAAAGAGGGCGGACTTTTTTGTTGCAACGTCCAAATCGAGAGACGGACTTCGAATGAAACGAGTATTCATCACCGGTGCATCCAGCGGCATCGGGGCCGCGCTGGCAAAGCGCTATGCGGAGCAGGGCGCAATGCTCGGGTTGGTTGCGCGCCGCACGGCGTTGTTGGAACAACTGGTTGCCGGCCTGCCGAATCCGCAGCGGCATCGCATCTATGCGCTGGACGTGACCGACCATGCCGCGCTGTCCACTGCAGCGGGAGATTTCATGGCCGCTGCCGGCGGCATCGATGCGGTGATCGCCAATGCCGGCGTCTCGCAGGGCACGCTGACCGAACATGCGGAAGATCTGCCGGTGTTCGACCGCATCATCGCGACCAATGTGAATGCGACGGTGGCGACTTTTGCGCCCTTCATCGCGGCGATGAAGCGGCAGGCGCAGGACGGTCGCGGTGACTGCCGCCTGGTCGGGATCGCCAGCGTCGCCGGCATTCGCGGCTTGCCGGGGGTGGGCGCATACAGCGCGTCGAAGGCGGCGGTGATCAGCTATTGCGAGTCGCTGCGGGTGGAGCTGAAGGGCAGCGGCATTCGGGTGGTGACGATCGCGCCCGGCTATATCGATACTCCGATGACGCAGGCGAACCGCTATCCGATGCCGTTCCTGATGCCGGTGGAGAAGTTCGCCGCGAAGGCAGTGGAGGCGATCGATGCCGGCGTCAGCTACCGCGTGATTCCATGGCAGATGGGCGTCGTCGCCAGGCTGCTGCGCCTGCTGCCGAACTGGCTGTACGACTTCGCGTTCTCGAAGGCGCCGCACAAGGCGCGCGATCCGGACCTGGCGGGCAAGAGATGAAGCTGACCGACGCGCTCGGCAGCGAGCATCATCCGGTCGCAGCTGGCACGTTGCCGCGCATCGTGTCGCTGGTGCCTTCAATTACCGAGCTGCTGTGCGACCTCGGCCTTGCTTCCTGCATCGTCGGCCGCACCGGCTTTTGCGTGCATCCCGCAGAGATCGTGTGCGACATTCCAAAGATCGGCGGCACCAAGGACGTCAATTTCGACAAGATCCGCAAGCTGGCGCCGACCCATCTGGTGGTCAACATCGATGAAAATCCAAAGCCGGTTGTCGATGCGCTTGCCGAGTTCATTCCGCATGTGATCGTCACCCATCCGCTCGCGCCGCGCGACAACCTCGACCTGTACCGGCTGCTGGGCGGGGTTTTTCATGCAGTGGAAAAGGCCCGGGTATTGTGCGCGGCGTTCGAGCAGGAGTACGCGGCACTAACTGCGTTGCCGAAGCAGCCGCCGCAGACCATGCTGTACTGCATCTGGAAAGATCCGTGGATGACGGTTTCGCCGGATACCTACATCGCGCGGATGATGGCCGAGATCGGCTGGCAGTGCTGGGCGTCGCCGGAAAACGATGCCCGATATCCGGCATTCGAATGGTCCGAGCAACTGCTGCATTCGATCGATGGCGTGCTGCTGTCGAGCGAGCCTTACCGCTTTACCGAAGCGCATGTGAATGCGCTGGAAAAACAGATCGGCAAGCCGGTGCAGCTGCTCGATGGCGAGATGATGTCGTGGTACGGCAGCCGCGCGATCGCCGGCTTGCGTTATCTGAGGCAGCTGAGAAAATGGTGAGCGGTTACTTCTGCCGATTCATGCGAACCAGCATCCGGATGAATTCCCGGGCAATCGCCTGGTGATGGGGATCCAGGCGCTGCAGGTCGGCGATCAGCTTCACATCGGCCGATTCGAAGCGCGTTGGCGTGCCCGGCATGTCTCCGGCTGCCTGCGTCTCGCCGCCGAAGCGCAGCCATTCGGCCGGCACGCCCAGCCATTGGGCGAGCGTGCGCAGTTTTTCCTGAGTGGGGATCGCTTCTCCGACCAGCCATTTGCGCGCGGCATGGACGGTAATCGGGCGGCCTTCAAAACGGATATTGAATTCCCGCGCCAGCTGCGTCGGGCTGTCGGGGGAGTATTCAGCGTTGCGCAATGCCTGCTGCAGGCGCTCGCTAAAGCCTTCTCTTTCAATTGATGGATTCATGACCGCGGACTATTGCATGCCTGCCTTCGATAGTCAGTCGATGGAAGGCATGAACTTGGTGTGACAAGATGTGTTAAGGAACTGTAACACATATCGTGCATGCCGATG
>JAEZVM010000215.1 GCA_023420795.1 Pseudomonadota bacterium | reverse complement strand
GAGGCGTTTGCCGCCGGCATTTTCAACGGTCTGAAATCGCGCGACTTCGTCGAAGCCGATTCAGTCGCCACTGCCTATGCGACGCCGCGCCGCCTGGCGGTATCGATCAGCAAGGTGCGCGCGATGTCGCCGGACAAATCGATCCGTGAAAAGGTGCTGCCGATATCGGTCGCGCTCGACAAGGAAGGCAATCCCACCCCACCGCTGGCGAAGAAACTCGCCGCGCTGGGTTTCCCGGATCTCAAGGTCTCTGACCTGGAACGTGCTTCCGACGGCAAGGCCGACAGCTTTTTCTATACTTACACAGCACCGGGTTCCGCGCTGCACGCCGGACTGCAGGCGGCGCTGGAAGAAGCGATCACCAAGCTGCCGATTCCGAAGCTGATGAGCTATCAGCGTCCGGACGGTTCGACCGTGCAGTTCGTGCGTCCTGCGCACAAGCTGATCGCGCTGCTTGGCGGCGAAGTCGTGCCGGTCGCGCTGCTCGGCGTGTCCGCCGGCCGCGCCACGCTCGGTCACCGCTTCCTGTCGCATCAGGAACTGGCGATTGCGAATGCGGATACCTACGCCACCACGCTCGAAGTGCAGGGCAAGGTCATTCCGTCGGTGGCCGCGCGCAAGGAGCGCATCCGCGCGTCGCTGCTGGAAAAAGCCGGTCACGACAAGGTGCTGATGCCGGAAGCGCTGCTGGATGAAGTGACCGCACTGGTCGAATGGCCGGTCGTCTATGAGTGCAAATTCGAGGACAGCTTCCTGTCGGTGCCGCAGGAATGCCTGATCCTGACGATGCAGACCAACCAGAAATACTTTGCGCTGACCGATGCGCAAGGCCGCCTGCGTTCGCGCTTCCTGATCGTGTCGAACCTGGAAACCGCCAATCCGCAGCACATCATCGGCGGCAACGAGCGCGTGGTACGCCCGCGCCTGTCGGACGCGAAATTCTTCTTCGAGCAGGACAAGAAAAAGAAACTCGCGGACCGCCTGCCGGGCCTTGCGAACGTCGTGTATCACAACAAGCTCGGCACGCAGGCGCAACGCACCGAGCGCGTGAAGGCGCTCGCCGGCAAGATCGCCGCTGCGCTGAACGCTGATATCGCGCTGGCCGAACGCGGCGCGCTGCTGGCCAAAGCCGACCTGCTGACCGATATGGTCGGCGAATTCCCCGAGCTGCAGGGCGTCATGGGCACCTACTATGCGCGCCATGACGGCGAGCATGAGGAAGTCGCGCTGGCCGCATCCGAGCATTACCAGCCGCGCTTTGCCGGCGACGCATTGCCGGCAACCCAGACCGGCACCGTGGTCGCGCTGGCGGACAAGCTGGAAACCCTGGTCGGCATCTGGGGCATCGGCCTGCAGCCGACCGGCGACAAGGACCCGTTCGCGCTACGCCGGCATGCCTTGGGCGTGCTGCGCATGCTGGTCGAAAAGCGACTGCCGCTGTCGCTGAACAGCCTGCTGCAGGATGCTGCGCAGCTGTTCGCGGGGAACGCCAATTTCAAGGATCCGACAACCGAGGTCGCAAGCTTCATCTACGACCGTCTGCGCGGCCTGCTGCGCGAGCGCGGCTATGCACCGAACGAGATTGAAGCGGTGGTGGCCCAGAACCCGGACCGCCTCGACAACATCATCGAGCGCCTCGATGCGGTGAAGGCATTTGCCGCGCTGCCGGAAGCGGAATCGCTGGCCGCCGCCAACAAGCGCATCACCAATATTCTGAAGAAAACCGAAGTAACGGCAGCCGGCGTGCATACGGGCTTGCTGAGGGAAGTTGCGGAAGAAGGTCTGTATTCGGCGATGACCCTGCTCAAGCCGCAGGTTGATGCCGCGTTTGCCAACGGTGATTTCACCGGCACGCTGAAGGCCTTGGCGCATCTGCGCGACAACGTCGATGCATTCTTCAACGACGTGATGGTGATGGCGGAAGACGAGCAACTGCGCAACAACCGCCTCGCGCTGTTGTCCGACCTACACGGCATGATGAACCAGGTGGCGGACATCTCGAAGCTGGCCGCCTGAACGGACTGCACATGAAACTGATCATCCTGGACCGCGACGGCGTCATCAATCACGACTCCGACCACTTCATCAAGTCGCCGGACGAGTGGATTCCGATTCCCGGGTCGCTGGAAGCGATCGCGCGCCTGAACCAGGCGGGTTACCGGGTGATCGTGTCAACCAACCAGTCGGGCATCGCACGCGGACTGTTCAACATCCTGACGCTCAATGCGATCCACCAGAAAATGCATACGGCGGCGCAGCGTGTCGGCGCGCATATCGATGCCATCTTTTTCTGCCCGCATATGGCAGACGATAACTGCGACTGCCGCAAGCCCAAGCCCGGCATGCTGCAGGAAATCGCCAAGCGTTACGATGTGAGCCTGAAAGGCGTGCCGACCATCGGCGACTCGCTGCGCGACCTGCAGGCCGGTTTTGTATCGGGCTGTACGCCGTATCTGGTACTAACCGGCAAAGGCGAGAAAACCCATGCAAAGGGCGGCCTGCCGCCCGGAACGACGGTGCATGCCGATCTGGCTGCCGTCGTGAACCATCTTTTAAAAACTGACGCAAGCATGGTCGCTGCCGCGTGATCTCACGCCTTCAGTGATTATTGCGTTACCTTTGGAGATTCGATGTCAAGCATCACCTTGTTCCTGCGCTCGCTGTTATTCGTGTCGCTGACGATCGTGGCAACCCTGATCTGGGTGCCGCTGTGCTTCCTGGTCGCACCGCTGCCGTACAACCAGCGCTATCGCTTCACTTCCTGCTGGAACAGATTCGTGATCTGGATCGCCAAGGTGATCTGCGGCATTCGCTATCAGGTGAAAGGCGCCGAGAACCTGCCGGATGCGCCTGTGATCCTGCTGTCCAAGCATCAGTCTGCATGGGAAACCATCTTTTATCTGTATGCGATGCCGCGTCCGCTGGTGTATGTGTTCAAGAAAGAGCTTCTTTATATCCCGTTCTTCGGCTGGGGCCTGGCGCTGCTGCGCATGATCCCGATCGACCGCAGCAAGACACGCGACGCGTTTGCACAAGTGGTCGAGCAAGGCAGGCGTCGCTTGGCGGGCGGCCAGTGGATCATCATGTTCCCGGAAGGTACCCGTTCGCTCGTGGGCAAGAAGGGAAAGTACAAGGGCGGCGGCGCGCGGCTCGCGATCGAAACCAATACGGTGGT
>JAEZVM010000198.1 GCA_023420795.1 Pseudomonadota bacterium | reverse complement strand
CAGCTGTACAGGTCCATGGTCTTGATATGGGTGCGCCCGATCACGACAGGTCCGGTGCGTTCACGGTCGCACGTAATGCAGATGCCGACCGGTGATTCAAGGATGCCCTCGAGTTTCAACTTCCGGTAAACGCTGCGTTTTTCGCCTTCAAACATATCAGTTGCCTGTATATGGGCGACCGCGAAGGCATCGTGTACGCGGCGCTTGACCTCGTTCGATTGCACAATCAGGAAATTCCATGGCTGCATGAAGCCAACCGACGGGGCGTGGTGCGCAGCAGTCAGCAGTCGGCTCAGGACCGCGTCTGGTATGGGGGTGGGCAAGAACTGCCCTCGCACATCCCGGCGGGAGAAGATGGCGTGATAGACCGCCTCCCGTGCTTCTTCGGTAAAGGCGTGAACATCCTGTACAGCATGCTCCTGAGTGTCTTTCATTGTATTTCTCTTAGTGATGGACAATGGTGCCGGGTTCAACCAGGCTGATCTTCAAATCGGTTTTCCAGCCGCCGCAACGCTTCCAGTAGCGGTCGCGCCGCCTCCGCCACGCGATCGAGGCTCTGCTCGCGCAGCGCCCTCAGATCGATGGACGTAGTTTCATTCAACCCAGCCCATTGCAGCAGCGCAGACAGTGCTTGTGGCGTATCAAACAGACCGTGCAGGTAAGTGCCGAGAATCTGGTCGTCCGGCGAGCGCGCGCCTTCCGGCTGCCCGCCGATATGGAATGCAGGCGTGGCGGTGGCCGCACCCCGTGATATTCCCATATGGATCTCGTAGCCGCTGATCGCCGCATCCGCAAATGCGCAATGTCCTTCCACCTGCGCCAACCGCTTTTCGGACGCGAGCTCGGTTTCGATGTTAAGCAGGCCGAGCCCAGGCGAAACCCCGGGCTCGCCTTCCACGCCGAGAGGGTCGGCAACGGAGTGTCCAAGCATCTGGTACCCGCCGCAAATGCCGATCACCTTACCCCCGTAGCGCAGATGCCGCTGCAGCGCCTGCGGCCAGCCTTGCGCCGTCAGCCACGTCAGGTCGGCGCGCGTATTCTTGCTCCCCGGCAGAATGACCAGATCGGCTGCCGGAATGTCCTGCCCTGCTCTAATGAAGCGTAGATCAACGTCGGGATGCGCGCGTAATGCATCAAAGTCGGTATGGTTGCTGATGCGCGGTAGCGCCGGAACGATCACCTTGAACCGCCCCTGCGTGCCTTGTGCAGACTGGATCGCATCTTCCGCATCGAGGAATAACCCATGCAGATAAGGCAGCACCGCCAGCACCGGCTTACCGGTCTTCTTTTCCAGCCAGTCAATGCCCGGCTGCAGCAGGCCTAGATCGCCGCGAAAGCGATTGATCACGAATCCGACGATGCGGTTACGCTCACTTTCGGACAGACAGGCGAGCGTGCCGACGATATGCGCGAACACGCCGCCGCGGTCGATATCGGCCACCAGAAGTACCCGGCAATCGACTGCTTCAGCGAAGCCCATGTTGGCGATATCACGCTCGCGTAGGTTGATCTCAGCCGGGCTTCCGGCACCTTCGACAATCACCGCTTCGTAGCCTATCGCCAACCGCTCGTATGATTCCAGCACCGCCCGCATCGCCGTCGTCTTGTATTGATGGTAGTCGCGCGCATCTATATCCCCACGCACCTTGCCGTGGATGACGACCTGCGCCCCCGTGTCGCTGGCCGGCTTCAGAAGCACCGGATTCATGTCGGTATGCGGCACAAGACCGGCGGCCTGCGCCTGCAGTGCCTGCGCGCGCCCGATCTCCCCTCCATCTGCCGTTACCGCGCTGTTGAGCGCCATGTTCTGGGGCTTGAACGGTGCCACCTTCACGCCTCCCTTGGCGAGTAAACGGCAGAGAGCGGCGACCACGGTGCTCTTGCCGGCGTCGGAGGTCGTGCCTTGAACCATCAAGGTCTTGAACGGAAAGTTCATCCGTGCCGCTCTTGCCAGCGGCGGATCAGCTTCGCAATCTGCATCAGCCCCTCGGTGATGGCGGCCGGACCGGGCGAGAGAATATCCGCGGATTTGATCTCGAACACCATTGCGTCGCGCACCGCCGGAATTGCTTCCCAGCCGGGACGACCGGACAGGGATTCGGGACGGAATTTCTTGCCGCACCACGAACCGATGATGATGTCCGGTGCACGGCGTATGACTTCATCAGGATCAGCGATGATGCGCTGCGCCGCGCCTGGATAGACGGAAAGATCCGGAAATGCATCCAGCCCGCCTGCGATGCTTATCATTTCCGCCACCCAGCCGATGCCGCTGATCAGAGGATCGTTCCATTCCTCGAAGTACACCTTGGGCCGCATTACCCAATGCCGCGCCTGTTCGCGTACCGATTCCACCGTTTGCTGCAGTTCGTCCGCGAGCCGCTCGCCTTCCGGCTGTTTGTTGACCAAGGCAGCCAGCGTGCGCACCATGCGCAAAATACCGGCGATGTCGCGCTGGTTGAACAAATGTACTTCGACGCCGGCGCCGACAAGCTCCTTGCAGATATCCGCCTGCATGTCGGAAAAGCCGATCACGAGGTCCGGTTCCACAGCAAGAATGCGCTCAATGCGCGACGAGGAAAAACCGCTGATTTTCGGTTTCTCTACACGTGCGCGTGCAGGGCGCGTGGTAAATCCTGATATGCCGGCAATGCAATCTTCTGCGCCAAGTGCATACAGGGTTTCAACCGCCTCGGTGCTGAGGCAGGCAATACGGCGATAGCTCATTGTTTGCTCCCCCTTCGCTTCCGTGCCTCCTCAAGGCGTTCGCACAGTTGCGCCGCGCCGTCAACAATGCGCGGTCCCGAGCGGTGCATCAGATCACCGCTGATCGCAAACAGATTGCCCCGGCGTACTGCCAGCATGGTCCGGTATGGCCTCCACATATCGACACCGCTATCTGTACGGTCCTGCCGGTCGCCGCTGACTATGGCTTCCGGGTCTTCCTGCATGACGGCTTCCTGCGTGAGGCTCGGCGCCGTCGTTGCAAGATGCGCAAAGATGTTTTCGCCGCCACAGAGTCGGATCGCGTCATTGACGATGTGACGTCCATTGAGCGTATATAGCGGCCTGTCCCACACCTGATAAAACACACGCACCGGCGGACGATCGCGATAGCGCCTCGCAAGCATTTCAATCCGGTTTGTAATGCTGGATGCAGCTAGTTTTGCCTCGGGCTCCGTGCCGAGCAGTTGGCCCATGCGAAGCAGCGAACCGGGAATGTCTTCAAGCCGGCGCGGATCACTATAAAAAAGCGGAATGCCGAGCCTGCGCAACTGCTCGATTTGCTGCACCGATTCATCGTACAGCCAGACCACCAGCAGGTCGGGCTTGAGCGCAAGCACACGCTCGATATCGATCTGTCGGTTGTCGCCCACACGCGGAATGCTGCGCGCGGCAGGCGGGTAGTCGCTGTACTCGACCGCGCCGACGATCCGCTCGCCGCCGCCCGCAGCGAACAGCAACTCCGTTGCGTGTGGAGCGAGCGATACGACGCGCTGCGCCGGCCTCGCCAGCACAACCGTAGCCCCTGCATCGTCCTGCACCCGGATTGCGGCTGATGCGCAGGACCACAACAGTAGCGGAATGGCAAGTAAGACGCGCAGTCTGATGGCCGCCCGTTCCCCGATGCCGATCAACACATCGCTCCCTTCAACAACAGCGGCAAGCCGGCGGCGACAAACACTGCCCGCTCACAGCGCGCGGCCACCGCCTGGTTCAAGCGTCCTGCCTCGTCCACGAACCAGCGGGATACCGCACCCTGCGGCACGATGCCCATACCGACCTCGTTGGAAACGATGACGATGTCGCCTGTGGCCTGTTCCAGCGCCCGCAGGAACTGCTCGCGCTCCTCGATAAATCGCGCAGGCGGCGCAATTTCACCCACCTCGGGAAATTCCTGGGCCTGCGAA
>JAEZVM010000190.1 GCA_023420795.1 Pseudomonadota bacterium | reverse complement strand
GCCACCGTGCAAAAACGTGCCTGCGGCTTCCGAAACCGGGACCATTTCAAGATCGCTGTCTATTTCCATTGCGGCGGACTTGACTTGTATCCGGCTTCAGTGACCCACAGGAAAGTCTGAAGAATCTTTTGTATTAACGTTTCTGGTACTGCGCCGCTCCAAACAACACTTCCTTCGATTTGTCGTCGATCGGTTTGTTGCGGTCCGCCAGAACTTCCAGACCGCGCTTGACCGCCGGGCGCTCGCCGATTTCATCGAACCAGCGCTTCGCGTGCGGATAGTCTTCCCAGTCAATGCCCTGGTTCTTCCATGACCGCAGCCACGGGAAGGTGGCGATGTCGGCGATGGTGTAGTCGTCACCGGCCAGGTAGGTATTCTTCGACAGCTGCTTGTCGATCACGCCGTACAGGCGCTTGGCTTCGTTGGTGTATCGGTTGATGCTGTACTCGATCTTTTCCGGCGCATAAATGCGGAAGTGATGCGCCTGACCGAGCATCGGGCCGACGCCGCCCATCTGGAACATCAGCCATTGCAGCGTGGTGAACTTCTGGCGGTCGGTATCGCCGAGGAACTTGCTGACCTTGCTCGCCAAGTAGACGAGAATCGCGCCCGATTCGAACAGCGAGAACGGCTTGCCGTCCGGCCCTTCGGAATCGACGATCGCGGGGATCTTGTTGTTGGGGGAAATCGCGAGGAATTCGGGCTTGAACTGGTCGCCCGCGCCGATATCGATGTAATGCGCCCGGTACGGCAGGCCGCACTCTTCGAGCATGATATGTATCTTGTGGCCGTTCGGCGTTACCGAGGAATAGAGGTCGATCATTTTTTATTCTCCTGTGGTGGAATCGAAAACCCTGCATGATTATGCAGAAGTTTGCCTTCCACCGCAGGAGAAAACGGCAGGGCCTTGATCGGGGCCTGTTCGTCCTTAGCCGGCGGCGTAGCGCCAGCCCATTTCGGCCATCGGTCGCGCGGCCTGGCCGGCTTTCAGCGCCTGTTCGCTCGCTGCCGTACCATCGACATAGCGCTTCATGATGCCTTGCAGAATACCGGCCAGGCGGAACATGTTGTAGGCGAGGTAGAAATTCCAGTCTTCCTTGCGGATCGTCCTGCCGGTGCGCTCGCAATAATTCGCGATGTACTCGTCCTCGCCCGGAATGCCGAGCGCCTTGTAGTCGAGACCGGCGATGCCGCGGAACTGTCCCGGCGGGATATGCCAGCTCATGCAGTGGTAGGAGAAGTCGGCCAGCGGATGGCCTAGCGTGGACAATTCCCAGTCGAGCACGGCCAGCACGCGCGGCTCGGTCGGGTGGAAGATCATGTTGTCGAGGCGATAGTCGCCGTGCACGATGCTGGTATCGTCGCCGGCCGGAATGTTCTGCGGCAGCCATTCGATCAGCTGGTCCATCGCGTCGATCTTCTCTGTTTCCGAGGCCTTGTACTGCTTGGTCCAGCGGTCGATCTGGCGCGCGAAGTAGTTGCCGGGTTTGCCGTAGTCGGCCAGACCGATCGCCGCATAGTCGATCGTGTGCAGCTGCGAGATGACGCGGTTCATTTCATCGTAATACGTGGCGCGCTCGGCATTGCTCATGCCGGGTAGCGACTGGTCCCACAGCACGCGGCCATCGACGAATTCCATGATGTAGAAGGCGCGGCCGATCACCGATTCATCGAGGCACAGCGCGTACTGGCGCGCAGCGGGGAAGCCGGCCTTGTTCAGCGCGTCCATCACGCGGAATTCGCGGTCGATCGCGTGGGCCGATGCGAGCAGCTTGGCCGCAGGACCCGGCTTGGTGCGGAGCACGTAGCGCTGGTCACCGGCAGTGAGCTTGAAAGTTGGGTTCGACTGGCCGCCTTTGAATTGCTCGACCGTCAGTTCACCGGAAAAGCCGTCTACATGCTGGCGCATGTATTCCTGCATCGCGCCGAGATCGAATTTTTGTTTTTCAGAAACGGGGCGCGTGCCCATGAATTCTTCGTACATCGTGTCTCCTCAAGTGAAAAGGGCGGGATGGTTGGCTGAACATTCTACAGTATAAAATCGCACGACCGTACTATTATTGTCGGCTCGTTTGGTGCGGCCAAAACCAAAGAGAGCCTACAGACCGCGGAATCTCCGGTATTGCTCCAGCAGCACTTCCATCGTCGTATGGCGAGAGTCGCCCTGCAATTCGGAGATCGGCGAATAGTTCACGATCCGCACCACCCAGTCGGCGTGCGCGTCGCCGACGTCGATTGCGTTGATGCAGCCGGCGGTCTGCGCGAGATTGCCGAGAAACAGGCGCTGATTGGTCAGTGCATATGACAGGATCGCGCGGTTGACGCCGCCGTGCAGAACCAGCAGCGCCGTGTCCCAGGATTTGTCGACGCGCAGACGGTCGATTGCGGGATGGACGCGGTCCAGCAGCTGGCCGATGCTTTCTCCGCCGAGGAACTGCTTGTGCTCCGGTACCAGTCCGTCGAAAGCGCCGACGAAGGCTTCCTTCAGGCTTTCATCCGGTATCGCCGACAGCTTGCCGCCACGCAGTTCCTCCAGGTCGGGCCAGTGCTCCAGTTCTATGCTCTGGCCGGTTTCGGCCAGCACGCGCGTTGCGGTTTCTACCGTGCGAGGCAGGCCCGAGACGATCACCCGGTCAAAGCTCAGATTCTCCTGCGCGAACACCTTGCCGGCAGCGGTCGCCTGCGTACGGCCCAGTTCGTTCAACGGTACTTGTTCCGGGAGAAAGGGTTTGCCGGCCGCATCGAAGTACGTGACGCTGCCATGACGCATCAGGTAAATGCGCCGTCTTGGATTGGAAGTCATTTGTAATGAGGCTTTCTCTTTTCCAGGAAGGCGGTAATGCCTTCCTGCGCATCGCGATGATGCAGGCTTTCGACAAAATGTCGCTTCTCGGATTCAAAGTGCTGCGCCAGCATGTTGCATTGCGCTTCGTGCGTCAGCGACTTGATGCGCTCGACCGCATTCGGCGACAGCGCCGCCAGTTCGTCGGCCCAGTTCAATGCGGTATCCAGTACGCCACCGTCGGCGACTACCCGGTTTACCAATCCCAGTTCATGCAATCTGGGCGCAAGCACGGGCCGGCCTTCGAGGAGGATTTCGTTGGCAAGCTGGCGCGGCAATGCCTGCGTCAGGAACCAGGAGCCGCCGCCATCCGGCGTCAGGCCGACTTTGACATACGCCATCGAAAATTTTGCGGATTCGCCGGCGACGATCAGGTCGCAGGCGAGCGCCAATGAAAATCCGGCTCCGGCCGCAGCGCCTTCGACGGCGGCAATCACTGGTTTCGGGCAGTCGCGGATCGCCTCGATCCAGCCGTGCAACTGGTCGATCGACTCCGCCTGTGCTGCCTTGTCCTTGCTGCGGTTTTCCAGCAGCCGGTTCAGGTTGCCGCCGGAGCAGAAGAACTGATCGGCACCTGTCAGCACCACGGCGCGGATCGAATCGTCGCGCTCCGCTGTAGAAAGGGTTTCGATAGCAGCTGCATACATGTCGGGATGCAACGCATTCTTCGCTCCCGGATTGGACAACGTCAGAATCAATGTCGCATCCCGGCGGGAGGCTTTCAGTTCGGCGGACATGGTGTAGGCTTGGTGGCAAGGGTAAAGGAATAAAGTAATCACAATATTATTGCCGAAACCTGGGAAGCGGGTTCAATCGACTGCATAAGGGGGCAGGCTAAGGTAAGCTTGTGTTTCCATAAATCCATCAGCCAAGGGAGACAACATGCTGAAACTGTGTGGCTTTGCCGTAAGCAACTACTACAACAAGGTCAAGTTTGCGCTTCTGGAAAAAGGCGTCGAGTTTGAGGAAGAGCTGGTGTGGACCGACCGCTCGCCGGAACTGCTGGCGCGTTCGCCCCTCGGCA
>JAEZVM010000021.1 GCA_023420795.1 Pseudomonadota bacterium | reverse complement strand
CCATTACAGTATCGCACCCGGATGCGCCAGCCACCGCGCACAAGGCAGCCTCGCCATAATCGACTTCAGTCCGTACGCCCTTATCTGCAAGCAGACGCTTCAGCTGCCGTGCGGCGTCCGCGGAGCCAACCACTGCAACCTGCGGGCGGAACCGCTCGCATTGCGCAGCCAGCTCATCCACGCGGCTGTGCGCTGTCAGTGCGTACACGCCGTAACGGTCAGGATGCCTCGCTAATACGTCGAGTGTGGAAACACCGATCGAACCGGTGGCACCAAGAATGGTGAGATGTTGCATCCGACTGCTACCTTAAAGTCTGGAACCAATCAAGACAGCAAGCGGCAGTGTTGGTATCAATGCATCTATCCTGTCCAGGACACCTCCATGACCGGGCAGCAGATTGCTGCTGTCCTTCATGCCGGCACGGCGCTTGAGTTGAGATTCAAACAAATCCCCCACAATGCTGGCAGCGACCAGCAGCGTCAGGGCAAGAAACAATCCGAGCCAGCTCCAATTCGCCAGAACCCTGGGAGCAAAGGTCTCGCTCAGTGAGGGCAATGTTGTGGACGCCCCGGCCACGAGCAGCACCGCGAGCCAGCCGCCAATCGCCCCCTCCCAGGATTTTCCGGGTGATATTGAGGGCGCCAGCTTATGTTTGCCAAAGGCCTTGCCGGCAAAGTAAGCCCCGATATCCGCGACCCAGACGATCGCCAGAACTGAAACCAGGTAAAGCGCAGACTGCTGCAGCAAGGCGATGATGGCCACGAAGCAGCCGAGAATGCCTATTCCGTAGATGCCGTTAAGAAGTCGGTTTCCAAGTCCGTCCAGCGGCGGCAGGCCCATGGCCAGCGACGGCGCGAGGCGTATCGCCCAGATCGCAGCACACAATCCAAACAATAGCGTTGCGCCAGCTGCATCCCCCTGAAGCACAACGAACAGGAACGCTGCTGTCCAGATTGCGGCGCCGAACACCGGCCGCTGAATGCGGAACAGCCGAAAGCTCTCCCAGGCGGCTGCGGTGAAAAACGCCGCCGCCGTCAGAACAAATAACAGGAAGGACTTGGAATACAGGACGGACAGCAATACTGCCAACAGGATCAACGCCGTGATGACGCGCGTTTTCAGCATTACGAAGCCTTTTTCTGCTCGATCAACTGCTCGCTGGTGCGGCCGAACCGGCGCTCACGTTGCTGATAGGAGGCAATCGCCTTGTCCAGCTCTGCAGCGTCGAAATCCGGCCAATAAGTCTCGGTGAAGTAAAACTCGGTGTAGGCAAGCTGCCACAAGAGGAAATTCGAGATGCGCTCTTCACCGCCGGTGCGGATGAACAGGTCCGGTTCCGGCGCATACGCCATCGCAAGATGCGCTGCCAGATCGTCCTCGGAAAAATCAGCCTCCCCGGGCTTAGCCGCAATCATTTTCTTCACGGCCTGCATGATGTCCCAGCGCCCGCCGTAATTCGCACAGATGGTTACAGTCAGCCGGGTATTGTTTGCGGTGCGCCTCTGCGCGCTGGCGATCAATTCCTGCAGCTTCGCATCGAACCGACTCAAGTCACCCACCACCTTCAGGCGAATGTCATTGGCATGCATTTTCGCGACTTCGCGTTCGAGCGCAGTGACAAACAAGCGCATCAGCAACGATACCTCATCGGCCGGACGACGCCAGTTTTCAGAACTGAAGGCAAACAGCGTCAGATATTCGACGCCGCGCTTTATGCAGGCTTCAACGACGGTCCGTACCGCCTCCACTCCCTTGCCATGGCCCGCCACGCGCGGCATGAAACGCTTGGTCGCCCAGCGGCCGTTGCCATCCATGATGATGGCGATATGCCGAGGTACGGTAGAGACGTCCGGTATCACCTGCGTCGAACTTAAATGCGTCATGGGAAGACCACGTCAAAAATGGATTAGCGGGAAAGTGCTTGCCTGCGCGCAACCAAAGCATAACCCATCAGGGAAGAAAACGCCTGTGCGCACAAGCTCGCACACGACATCCCGGCAATATGAGCAACAGCCGGCACATACCCAGCAACCCGGGCACATGCCGATGACGACACAATCGTCAAACCGTCAACAGTTCTTTTTCTTTTTCGGCGATCAGCTTGTCCACTTCAGCGACAAACTTGTCGGTAAGCTTTTGCACATCATCCTGCGCACGACGCTCTTCGTCTTCCGAACAGGTTTTGTCTTTCACCAGTTTTTTCAGCGCCTCATTGGCATCCCGGCGGATGTTGCGGATCGCGACCTTGGAATCTTCGCCCTCGCCCTTGACCAGCTTGACGATCTCCTTGCGACGCTCCTCGGTCAGCGGCGGCGTCGGCACACGGATCAGATCGCCTTGCGTCGAAGGATTCAAACCCAGATCGGACTCGCGAATCGCCTTTTCGATGACAGCAACCATTTTCTTTTCCCACGGCTGCACGCCAATGGTACGCGCGTCGATCAGGGTGACGTTGGCCACCTGATTGATATGAGTCGGCGAGCCGTAATAATCGACCTGAATATGATCGAGAATACCGGTGTGGGCGCGACCGGTACGGACCTTGGCCAGATCGGCCTTCAACGTCTCGATCGACTTATGCATCTTTTGCTCAGCGCTCTTCTTGATGTCAGCGACAGTCATTCTGTTCTCCTCTATTACAGCGAGTAAGGCTTAATCATACGTGTACCAGCGTTCCCTCGTCCTCGCCCATGATGACATTCTTCAGGGCGCCCGGCTTGACGATGGAAAAAACCTTGATAGGTAGTTTCTGATCACGGCACAGCGCAAACGCGGTAGCATCCATGACCTGCAAATGCTTGGCAATCGCTTCGTCGAAGGTGATCGTCGAATAGCGGGTTGCATTTCGATCCTTGTTCGGATCGGCGCTATAGACACCATCGACCTTGGTCGCTTTGAGCACGACCTCTGCACCGATTTCAGAACCACGCAAAGCGGCGGCGGTATCGGTGGTAAAGAACGGATTTCCGGTGCCGGCAGCAAACACCACGATCTTGCCCTCCTCCAGATACTGCAATGCCTTCGGGCGTACGTACGGCTCGACGACCTGCTCAATGCTGATGGCGGACATGACGCGCGCGGTAATGCCAATCTGGCGCATTGCGTCAGCCAATGCCAGCGAGTTCATCACTGTGGCAAGCATTCCCATATAGTCTGCAGTCGCACGGTCCATTCCCTGGGCACCCGGCGCAACGCCGCGGAAGATATTGCCGCCGCCAATCACGATCGCCAGCTCGACACCCAGCTTCGCCACTTCGGCCACGTCCGCCACCATGCGCTCGATGGTGGAGCGATTGATGCCATATGCATCATCGCCCATTAAAGCCTCACCAGAGAGTTTGAGAAGGACGCGCTTATAAGCTGGTTTTGTCATGGGCTGGGCTCCTAATAGTTGTCCGATTGCAAATAGAGCATCGGCGCTGCCATCTCATCCCAGATAGCCGGTGCAAGGCTATAGGAATATGAATACGGCAATTTCCAGGTAATTCGTTATTGCTGCCACGTAAAACACTATTTTCTGAAATTTCACTGCTTCATGCTGCTTGCATATGGAGAACTGGCAAAGGCCAACCTACGTGCCAAATACACTGCTTATACAAGGAGCGAAATTCTTTCAGTAATTTGTGTTACGTATAAAAACGGGCCTTTCGGCCCGCTTTGTTTTGCTTATGCCTGTCTGGCTGCTGCAACTTGCGCTGCAACTTCCGCAGCAAAGTCATCCTGTTTCTTCTCGATGCCTTCGCCGACGACATACATGGTGAACGATTTCACTGTCGTGTTCGACGCTTTCAGCATCTGCTCGACCGTCTGCTTGTCATTCTTGACAAACGGCTGATTGAACAAGGAAACCTCTTTCAGGTACTTCTGCACCGAGCCTTCGACCATCTTTGCCACGATATCAGCCGGCTTGCCGGATTCGGCAGCCTTCTGAGCAGCGATCGAACGCTCCTTCTCAATCAGGTCGGCTGGGACCTGGTCGCCCGACAATGCAACCGGCTTCATGGCTGCAACGTGCATGGCAACATCTTTGCCAACCTGCTCGTCAGCGCCATCGAATTCGACCATCACGCCGATGCGGGTACCGTGCAGGTAGGAAGTCAGCTTCGCGCCGGTTTCATAGCGCTTGAAGCGGCGAATCGACATGTTTTCGCCGATTTTGCCGACCAGTGCAGCACGCACCTCATCCAGCGTCTTGCCATCAACCGGCAGAGCAGACAGCGCCGCCACATCAGCCGGATTTTTTTCAGCCACCAGTTTGGCGCAGACATTGGCCAGCGCAATGAATTCTTCATTCTTGGTGACGAAGTCGGTTTCGCAGTTCACTTCCACAATCGCACCCACGCCACCGGAGATGTAGGTTGCAACGACGCCTTCCGCTGTGATCCGGGAAGCGGCCTTGGATGCCTTGCTGCCCAGCTTCACTCGCAGAATCTCTTCCGCACGCGCCATATCGCCATCGGCTTCGGTCAACGCTTTCTTGCATTCCATCATCGGCGCATCAGTCTTTGCGCGCAGTTCGCCTACCATTGCTGCAGTAATTGCCGCCATGTTTCTCTCCTAAATTCAGTGAGCGTCCGCTAGGACGCATTCAATCAAAATACGTTCGGGCTGGCTAAAAAAAAGGGGCGAACCTCTGTTGCCCCTTTTTGAAGCCCGACAAATCAGGCACAGGGCATTACGCCTGTTCGCTGACCTCGACAAACTCGTCTGCGCCGCCCTTGACTGCCTCAAGCACTTCGCTGGTTGCGTTTGCACGGCCTTCCAGGATTGCATCGGCCACGCCGCGGGCATACAGAGTGATCGCCTTGGAGGAATCGTCGTTGCCCGGAATAACGTAAGTCACGCCGTCCGGAGAGTGGTTGGTATCAACCACGCCGACAACCGGAATGCCCAGTTTGGCTGCCTCGGTGATCGCACCCTTGTGATAGCCGACATCGATCACGAAAATCGCGTCCGGAATGCCGCCCATATCCTTGATGCCGCCGATAGATTTTTGCAGCTTTTCCAGTTCACGCTGGAACATCAGCGCTTCTTTCTTGCTCAACTTCTCGACAGAACCATCTTCCATCGCAGCTTCCATGTCCTTCAGGCGCTTAATCGAAGTTTTGATGGTCTTGAAGTTGGTCAGCATGCCGCCCAGCCAACGCTGATCCACATAAGGCATGCCGGCGCGTTGCGCTTCAGCAGCAAGGATTTCACGGGACTGACGCTTGGTACCAACGAACAGGATGGTACCGCGATTGGAAGCCAGCTGACGAATGTACTTCATCGCCTCCTGGTACATCGCCAGGGTCTTTTCCAGGTTGACGATATGAATCTTGTTGCGATGACCAAAAATAAACGGGGCCATCTTGGGGTTCCAGAAGCGGGTTTGGTGACCGAAATGGACACCGGCTTCCAGCATTTCGCGCATGGTGACGGACATAATTTCTCCAGGGTTAGGTCTGGAATCCGATCAGTCATCCCTTTCACAGGACACCCTTTGCGACCGGATTCGCGTTTTAAGGAATTCACTTGGAATCACTCCAAGCTAACCTGAAATTCTACCTCAAATCGCAAAAAATGTTCAATACCGAAAGCACCCCAACTCAGGCGGACATTCCATGCGTCGTCTATAATTTTGTATTAACTGTTTTTGCGCCGTTGGCGTATTTTGGCTTGCTATGGGTTCCATCAATATTAAGACTGAAGAAGATATCAAAGGCATGCGCGTGGCCGGAAAACTGGCCGCCGAAGTACTCGATTTCATCGAGCCGCATGTCAAGGCTGGAGTCACGACCGGCGAACTTGATCGTCTTTGCCACGAATATATGACCAATGTGCAGGGCACCATCCCTGCCCCATTGAATTACTGCCCCCCGGGATACACGCCGTATCCCAAGGCGATCTGCACTTCGCTCAACGATGTCGTCTGCCATGGAATCCCTGGCGACAAGGCACTGAAAAACGGCGATGTACTGAATATCGATATCACGGTCATCAAAGATGGATATCATGGCGATACCAGCCGCATGTTCTTCGTCGGCGAACCGTCGATTCTTGCCCGGCGATTGACTGAAGTTACCTTCGAATGCATGTGGCTCGGGATTTCCAAGATCAAGCCGGGCGCGCACTTGGGCGATATCGGCTTTGTCATCCAGCAGCACGCGGAAAAGGCCGGCTACAGCGTCGTGCGCGAATTCTGCGGTCATGGCATCGGCAAGGTGTTTCATGAAGAGCCGCAGGTATTGCATTACGGCCGCCCGGGCACCCTTGAAAAGCTCGCACCAGGCATGATCTTCACGGTTGAACCGATGATTAACGCGGGCCGCAGGGAAATCCGCGAGATGAATGATGGCTGGACCATCAAGACCAAAGATCGCAGCCTGTCGGCGCAGTGGGAGCATACGGTGCTGGTCACCGAAACAGGTTACGAGGTGCTGACGATATCTCCTCGCATGCCGACGCCGCCCGCCTTCATACAGCAGCAGAGCACGCCGCAGCCAGCAGAAATCTAGCAGATGGCTTCGCAAGCATTGACGCTTAAGGAGCAACTGAAGTCCGAGCGCCAGGCATTGATAGACACATTCCAGGCTGACGGCAAACCGGAAAAGCTCCTCGCGAAACTGAGCCAGAGCGTCGATATGGCGCTCACTCACGCATGGCAAACACTGGCCATGCCCGCGAATGCCGCACTGGTGGCGGTCGGCGGGTACGGCCGCGGAGAATTGTTTCCACACTCCGACGTCGACGTGCTGGTCCTTCTGGATGCCGCGGCGAGCGCAGAACTGCAAGGCAAGCTGGAACAACTGGTCCAGCTGCTGTGGGATATCGGTCTCGATATCGGGCATAGCATCCGAACCGTCGATGAATGTCTGACAGAGTCTGCTGCTGACATCACCGTGCAAACCAGCCTGCTGGAAGCACGGCTGGTGACCGGCAACCGCAAGCTTTTCCGGTTCCTGCAGGATCGATGCAAGGCAGCGATCAATCCGCAAGCCTTTTTCCAGGCGAAGACGCTGGAGATGCGGCAGCGGCATGTCAAATACGAAGACACGCCCTACTCTCTCGAACCGAACTGCAAGGAAAGCCCGGGCGGCCTGCGCGATCTGCAGGTGATTCTCTGGGTTGCAAAAGCGGCAGGTCTCGGCGATTCATGGCGCAAGTTGGCGGAGCGCGGCCTGATTACATCAACCGAAGCCCGGCAACTGCTGCAGAAGGAACGCGCATTCAAGGATATCCGGATCAGGCTTCATATTTACACAGGACGGCGCGAGGACCGCCTGGTATTCGACGTGCAGACGCCGATCGCCGAATCCTTCGGTTTCAGGACAAGCGAAACCCGGCGCGCCAGCGAGCATCTGATGCAGCATTACTACTGGGCGGCGAAGGCTGTCACCCAGCTCAACACC
>JAEZVM010000098.1 GCA_023420795.1 Pseudomonadota bacterium | reverse complement strand
TGTCGCCGAACTTCATGAACGGCGTTTTCGCTTCGCCGTGCTCAATCATTTCGAGGCAACGCTTCTCCGCGATGCAGGTGTAGCCCTTGGACGCATCCTTGTTGGACACCGTGCCGGAACCGATGATCGTCCCGGCACGCGCATTGCGCGTCCTAACAAGATGCGCGATCAGTTGCGGAAAGCTGAACACCATATCGACGCCGGCATTCGGCTGGCCGACCAGCGCACCGTTGAGGCTTGCGCGCAGCGGCAGGAGCAGCTTGCCGTCCCGCCATGCTTCTCCCAGCTCGTCGGGAGTAACGGCCACCGGGGAAAAACTCGATGCCGGCTTGGACTGAAAAAAACCGAAGCCCTTCGCCAGCTCTGCCGGGATCAGGTTGCGCAGCGACACATCGTTGACCAGCATCAGGAGCCTGATATGCGATGCAGCTCGCTCCGGCGAAATTCCCATCGGCACATCGTCGGTGACGACCGCGACCTCGCCCTCGAAATCGATGCCCCACTCTTCCGACGCCAGCAGGATGTCGTCGGTCGGGCCGATGAAATCGTCGGAGCCGCCTTGGTACATCAGCGGATCGTGCCAGAAGGATTCCGGCATTTCCGCATTGCGCGCCTTGCGCACCAGCTCCACATGGTTCACGTAGGCAGAACCGTCAGCCCACTGGAAGGCGCGCGGCAACGGCGCCATGCAGCGCTTCGGATCGAAATCGAAACTGCGGTGCGCCTTGCCGGCATTCAGCTGCTCATACAGTTGCTCTAGCTGCGGCGCGATGAAGGTCCAGTCGTCCAGCGCACGCTGCAGTGTCGGCGCAATACCATCGGCGATATGCGCGGTTTTCAGATCGCGCGACACCACCGCGAGCTGGCCATCGCGAGTTCCATCCTTGAGTGTGGCAAGTTTCATCCGAGCTTTCCTTCCGTCGCAGGTCTGTTGGCAAAAACTACTAACTATGTTTTGATTACGTAATAGTAAATTAATTCACCATATCGTAATCACTCCATTCCATGAAATCAATCAAGGAAAACGTGGGTTTGCGCCAGGGCATCCAGTCGGTTGAAGTGGCCGGCCCGCTGCTGCGCGCGCTCGCGCAGGCGTCGAACCCGCTCACGCTGTCGGCGCTCGCACAGCACGCCGGCATGCCGGCCGCCAAGGCGCACCGCTACCTGGTGAGCCTCATCCGCATCGGCCTGGTCGAGCAGGATGCTGCTACCGGGCTGTACGATCTGGGCGGTCTCGCGCTGGAACTGGGACTGGTATCGCTGGGAAGACTGGATGCGGTAAAGCTGGCGAACGAGGCAATGGCCAGCCTGCGCGATGCCACCGGCGAGACGGTGGCGCTGGCGATCTGGGGCAATTTCGGCCCGACCTATGTGCGGCTGCTGCAATCGCGGCGGCCGGTGACGATCAACCTGCAGATCGGCAGCGTGATGCCGATGACTTATACCGCCAGCGGATTATGCTTCGCCGCCTTCCTGCCAGCGAGCGAGACGCAGGATTTGCTGCGCACCGAACTGGCGCTCAACCGCAGCGAAAAACTGGATGCACCGCATACGGCAAAGGCGCTCGCCCCCCTGCTGGAAGAGACACGGCAGCATGGCATCGCGCGCATGATCGGCCATCTCGAACCGGCGGCAGCGCGCTCGCCCGGCACCACCCGGGCCGCGGAACGCCTGCTGGCGGGTTTCAATGCGTTCTCGGCGCCGGTGTTCGACCACGACGGCCGCATCCGCTTTGCGCTGACGGTGGTCGGATCGTCCGCGCATGTCGATCAATCATGGGACGGCGCTATCGCCGAACAGACGAAAGCCCATGCACAACGGTTATCGCTGCGCCTTGGCTATCGCCCGCAGAGGGAATAATCAGAACAGGCTGCCGACATTCAGCAGCGTCAGCACGCCGAGCACCGCGAAGATCACGGCGGCGATCGCATGCACCAGTTTCAGCGAAATCGCCTGCGTGATCTTGCCGCCGACCAGTACAGCCGGCACATTGGCGATCATCATGCCCAGCGTGGTGCCGGCAACGACGGCATAGAAGGCGGAATATTTCGCCGCCAGCGCGACAGTCGCGATCTGCGTCTTGTCGCCCATCTCCGCGAGAAAGAAGGCCAGCACGGTTGCGCCGAAGACGCCGAAACGAACGGGTTTTGCATCCACATCATCCAGCTTGTCGGGAACCAGCATCCAGCCGGCCATGGCGATGAAGGACAAGCCAAGAATCCAGCGTAATGCATCGTTGCCGATGAAGGCGGTAATCCAGCTGCCGACCGCGCCGGCGAATGCATGGTTCAGCAGGGTGGCGACGAGAATGCCGAGAATGATGGGGACGGGGCGGCGGAATCTTGCTGCCAGAAGAAGCGACAGCAGTTGGGTCTTGTCGCCCATTTCAGCAAGGGCAACGATACCGGTCGAGATGAAGAATGCTTCCATGAAAACTCCGGGCCGGATCGATACCAATGACCATGCGCGCCCTCCGGCCTCGGAAGCGGCATGGTCAAAGGTCTCGCCAAACCCGGAGTCGCTTGCGCCATGATCCACAGGATCAAGTCTGTTGACGCAAGCCCCTCTCGCAATTCTTTCGATTTCGGAGGGCGGCTACTCCCCAATGACAGCAGGGATTTTACTCGGAGGAAAAATTATGTGCAAAGCGAATGCACATAGTTTCACAACTCATAACTGTCTTTCTCGCCGCTCATCACCTGTTCGATCAGCTTGCGGTTCAGCGTCGGCGTCAGCAGTTCGATGAAACTGTATACATAACTGCGCAAATACGCGCCCTGCTTGAGCGCGACGCGCGATACGTTGGAGCCGAACAAATGCCCGACCGGAATCGCGTGCAGGCCTTTGTCGCGCTCTGCATCGAAGGCCATGCCGGCGATGACGCCCACGCCCATGCCAAGCTCGACATAGGTCTTGATCACATCGGCATCGATCGCTTCCAGCAGGATGTCCGGCTTGAGTTCACGAATCGCAAATGCATGATCGATCTTGGCCCGTCCGGTGAAGGCGCTGTCATAGGTAATCAGCGGATAGGCGGCGATTTCTTCGAGCGTGATGGTTTTCGACTTCAGCAAGGGATGTTCTGGCGGCACGACCACCACATGTTCCCATTGGTAGCAGGGCAGGGAAATCAGGCCATCCGTGTTGGCAATGGATTCGGTCGCGATCGCCATGTCCGCCTGGTCCTTCAGCACCATGTCGGCAATCTGCCTCGGATTTCCTTGCAGTAAAGACAAGCGCACCTTTGGGTATTTCTGTGTGAAGACCTGCACCACCTTCGGCAGCGCATAGCGTGCCTGGGTATGGGTGGTCGCAATCGTGAAGCTGCCGCTGTCCTGTGCGGCGAATTCCTTGCCGATGCGCTTCAGCGCATCGATCTCCTGCATGATCAGCTCGACCGAGCGCAGCACCGCCCTGCCCGGCTCGGTCAACCCGCGGATGCGCTTGCCGTGGCGCGTGAAGATGTCGATACCCAGCTCTTCCTCCAGCTCGATGATCGCCTTCGACACGCCTGGCTGCGAGGTATACAGCGCCTTGGCGGCTTCGGTCAGGTTGTAGTTTTGCCGGACGGCTTCGCGGACGAAGCGAAGTTGATGAAGATTCATCGTTTTCCCTGAAATGTATCTGTCGCTCTTGCTTATACCAAAAAGACATATAAGCAAATAAATACTAAGTAGTTTGGAATAAGGAATTAGTTTATTACGATTCACGCTACTTTGCGTGAGGCCAAATGACTCTATCTTATGTACTTTCCGGTTTTGCAGTCGGCGCGCTGGTCGGCCTGACCGGTGTCGGCGGTGGCTCGCTGATGACGCCGTTGCTGACGCTGCTGTTCGGCGTGTCGCCCACTGTCGCGGTCGGCACAGATCTGGCGTTTGCATCGACCACCAAAGCGGCGGGTACTCTCGCGCACCGCTTCCGCGGCACGGTTCGCTGGGATATCGTGCGCCACCTGTGCTACGGCGCACTGCCGGCGGCAGTTCTGGCCGCGCTTGCCCTGAAGTACTTCGGCGCGCTGGACAAGCAGATCGGCCAGATCATCCGTTACTCGATCGCCGGTTCGGTACTGCTGACCGTGATTGCGCTTCTTTTCAGAAGCCGCATGCAGGCTTGGGTAATCAGACATCCGGAAAAACAGTTGCAAGGCGCCCACCTTGCCGTTGCGACAACGGTAGTCGGTGCAGTGCTTGGCGTGCTGGTCACGATTTCCTCGATCGGCGCCGGCGCAATCGGCGCAACCATTCTCGTATTGCTGTATCCTCGCCTGTCCCCGGCGGAAATCGCCGGCACTGACATCGCCTACGCCGTCCCGCTGACCGCCATCGCCGCCTTCGGCCACTGGTGGCTCGGCTCGATCAACTGGGAACTGCTCGCCGCGCTGCTGCTCGGCTCCGTTCCCGGCATCACCATCGGCTCGCTGGCCGCCCGCGCTGTTCCGGAAAAGATCCTGCGTGGCCTACTGGCAACGACGCTGACCGGCGTCGCCGCGAAACTGGTTTTTTAATTAGGAAAACACGATGTACCGCTACGACCAATATGATCATCTGATCGTCAAGGAGCGCCTAGCGCAGTTCCGCGACCAGGTCCGTCGCCGCCTCGCGGACGAGCTGACCGAAGAGGAATTCCTGCCGCTGCGCCTGCAGAACGGGCTGTACATGCAGCGTCATGCATACATGTACCGCATCGCGATTCCGTACGGTCTGCTGTCCTCCACGCAACTGCGCAAGCTTGCCTACATCGCACGCAAGTACGACCGCGGCTATGGCCACTTCACGACGCGCCAGAACATCCAGTTCAACTGGATCAACCTGGAAGACGCGCCGGACATTCTGGAGCACCTGAATTCGGTCGAGATGCACTCGATCCAGACCTCGGGCAACGACGTGCGCAACACCACCGCCGACGAGTACGCAGGCGTGGCCGCCGACGAACTCGTCGATCCGCGCCCGTATGCGGAGCTGGTACGCCAGTGGAGCACCTTTCATCCGGAATTTGCCTATCTGCCGCGCAAGTTCAAGATTGCATTCAACGCTGCCAAGGAAGACCGCGCGGCGATCGCGATGCACGACATCGGCATCGAGATCGTAAAGAACGAACAGGGCGAAATCGGCTATCGCGTGCTGGTCGGCGGCGGTCTCGGCCGCACCCCGATCCTCGGTAGCTTCATCCGCGAATTCCTGCCGTGGCAGCACCTGCTGACTTATATCGAAGCGGTCCTGCGCGTCTATAACCAGTACGGCCGCCGCGACAACAAGTTCAAGGCACGCATCAAGATCCTGCTGAAGGCGACCGGCGTCGAGGAATTCGCGCGCATGGTCGAGGAAGAATGGGCCGACCTGAAGGACGGCCCCGGCACCATCACCGAAGAGGAATTCAAGCGCATCTCCGCCTACTTCACGCCGCCTTCCTATGAAAAGCTGGCCAACGAAGACGCACTGCTCAAGCATCAGCGCGCAGAAAGCAAGGCCTTCGACAACTGGATGAAGCGCAACGTCAAACCGCACAAGGTGTCCGGCTATGCCGCCGTCGTGCTATCGCTGAAGAAACCCGGCGTGCCGCCCGGCGACGCGACCGCCGAACAGATGGATTTCGTGGCCGACCTGGCCGACCGTTACAGCTTCGGCGAATTGCGCGTCACGCACGAGCAGAATCTGGTGCTGGCCGATGTAAAGCAGTCCGAGCTGTTCGAGGTCTGGCAGCAGGCAAAGGCGCATCATCTAGCCACGCCGAACATCGGCCTGCTGACCGACGTGATCTGCTGCCCCGGCGGAGATTTCTGCTCGCTGGCCAACGCCAAGTCGATACCGATCGCAGCGGCGATCACCGAGCGCTTCGAGGACATCGACTTCCAGCACGACATCGGCGAAATCGAACTGAACATGTCCGGCTGCATCAACGCCTGCGGCCATCACCATATCGGCAACATCGGCATCCTCGGCGTCGACAAGGACGGCGCCGAGTGGTACCAGATCTCGCTCGGCGGCGCGCAAGGCAATCACAGCGCGATCGGCAAGATCATCGGCCCGTCGTTCTCCGCGCAACAAGTGCCGGGCGTGATCGACCGGCTGCTGCAGGTCTATGTTCGGGATCGCGTGCAAGGCGAGCGCTTCATCGACACGGTGCGCCGCATCGGTATCGAACCGTTCAAGGAATATGTATACGCGACGCCGATCGAAGGCGGCGTACTGGTAGGGGAAGACGAATATGCGTGAAATCATCAAGGACAAGGCAGTCGTTACCGATGACTGGACCGTGCTGAAACTGGCCGAAGGCGAAACACCGGAAGCGGTCGCCGTCCCCGCCGGCAAGTTCATCGTGCCGCTGACGGTATGGGAAGCGCAGCGCAGCAGCCTGAAGAAGCGTTCCGACATCGGCGTATGGATCGCCAGCCATGAAAGGCCGGAAGTGCTGAAGGAAGACGTGGCGCAGCTGCCGGTGATCGCAGTCGATTTCCCGAAGTTCTCCGACGGCCGCGGCTTTTCGATCGCCTACAACCTGCGTACGCGTCTCGGTTACACCGGCGAGCTGCGCGCGATCGGCGACGTGCTGCGCGACCAGATGTTCTACATGCAGCGCGTTGGCTTCAACGCATTCGCGACCCGCGAGGACCGCAATATTCACGATGCGCTGAAGAGCCTGTCGGATTTCTCGGAAGCCTATCAGGCTGCCTGGGACCGGAAGATGCCCTTGTACCGCCGCGCCGAACGGGGCCAGAAGGCTGCGCAGGACTGATGCGATGAACGATTTCAACGCACTCGTTGCTTCGACGCAGGCCACGCTGGCGAGAATCGCCAGCGACTTCTCGCCGGCTGTCTTTGCATCGAGCCTGGCCGCTGAAGATATGGTGCTGGCCGACATAATCCTGCGCGCCAAGCTTCCAATCACGATCTTCACGCTGGAGACCGGCCGCCTGCACAGGGAAACGTTGGGCATGCTGGACCGCATCCGTGAGACCTACGACTATGAAGTCAGGCTGTACAAGCCGGAGCCGTCCGCTATTGACGCTTACGTGCAGCAGCATGGCCTCAATGCGTTCTACGACAGCGTCGAACTGCGCAAGGAGTGCTGCCGCATCCGCAAGGTCGAGCCGCTGAACCGCGCCCTCACCGGCAACAAGGCATGGATTACCGGCCAGCGCCGCGCGCAATCGACCACTCGTGCAGAACTGGCGGTGCAGGAAGAGGATCCGGCGCATGGCATGACCAAGTTCAATCCGCTGGCCGACTGGTCAGAGGACGATGTGTGGAAATACCTCCGCAGCAACAAGGTGCCGTACAACCCGCTGCACGACAAGGGCTATCCGTCGATCGGCTGCGAGCCCTGTACCCGCGCCATCCAGCCGGGCGAGGATGTGCGTGCCGGACGCTGGTGGTGGGAGAATCCGGAATCGAAGGAATGCGGCCTGCATGTGGTCGATGGCAAGCTGGTCAGAATCAAACAACAAGTCACACAATAACCATGAATATCGCAGTCGAAAAACTCTTTCTGGACGCTGCCAGCAACCGTCACCTGGACTGGCTGGAATCGGAAGCGATTCACATCATGCGCGAGGTCGCAGCCGAGTGCACGAATCCCGCGCTGCTCTTCTCCGGCGGCAAGGATTCAGTAGTATTGCTGCGCATCGCAGAGAAGGCTTTCCGCCCCAGCAAATTTCCGTTCCCGCTTGTGCACATCGACACCGGCCACAACTTCCCGGAAGTGATTGAATTCCGCGATCGCCGCGCAAAGGAACTGGAAGAGCGCCTGATCGTGCGTTCCGTCGAGGATTCGATCAAGCGCGGCACGGTTCGTCTGCGCAACCCGCAGACCGATTCGCGCAATGCGGCGCAGGCGGTGACGCTGCTAGAAACGATTGCGGAATTCGGCTTCGACGCCTGCATCGGCGGCGCCCGCCGCGATGAAGAGAAGGCTCGCGCGAAAGAACGCATCTTCTCCTTCCGCGACGAGTTCGGCCAGTGGAATCCGAAAGCGCAGCGCCCCGAGCTGTGGGACCTGTATAACACCCGCGTCCATCCCGGCGAGAACATGCGCGTGTTCCCGATCTCGAACTGGACCGAGCTCGATGTCTGGCAGTACATCGCCCGCGAAAAGCTCGCGCTGCCGTCGATCTACTTTGCGCATGAGCGCCAAGTCATTCCGCGCAACGGCCTGCTGGTGCCGCTGACAGATCTCACTCCCGCGAAGGAAGGCGAAACGGTCGAAACGCGCATGGTGCGCTTCCGCACCGTCGGCGACATTTCCTGCACCTGTCCGGTCGCGTCCGATGCGGCCACCGTGGACGCGATCCTCGCCGAGACGGCGGTGACGCAGATTACCGAACGCGGCGCAACCCGCATGGACGACCAGACATCCGAAGCATCGATGGAAAAACGCAAGAAGGAAGGGTATTTCTGATGAACGCCGTAGTTGCAGAACAAGTGTTGTCGACCAATGCAGGCACAGAGCGCGGCCTGCTGCGCTTCATCACCGCCGGTTCGGTGGACGACGGCAAGAGCACGCTGATCGGCCGCCTGCTGTTTGACAGCAAGGGCATCTTCGCCGACCAGCTCGATGCAATTTCCCGCGCAAAGCACAAGCGCACCGTCGGCGACACCGTTGATCTTTCCCTGCTGACCGACGGTCTCGAAGCCGAGCGTGAGCAAGGCATCACGATCGACGTCGCCT
>JAEZVM010000081.1 GCA_023420795.1 Pseudomonadota bacterium | reverse complement strand
GCCACCTGATCGAGCAGCTGAAGTCGGGCCGCATCAATCTTGCGGTGCTGTTCGACGACGGCCAGCTCAATGCATTCGCGACCACGCCGCTGGTCGAGGAAGACATGCTGTTCATCAGCCGCGCCGGATCCCGCTTTGCGCCGAAGAAGAAATCGATCCCGCTGGAGAAGGTGGCAGAGCTGCCGCTGATCCTGCCGGGTGTGCAGCACGGCGTGCGCACGCGGGTGGAGAACATCATGCGCGCCGCCGGCCTGTCGCTGGAAAACGTGTCCGACATCAACTCGGTAGCGATCCTGAAATCGGCCTTGCTCGCCGACCTCGGCGTCACCATCCTGCCGGTCGCACCGATGCTGGCTGAAATCGAGCTGGGCCAGATGGTCGCGCATCCGATCAGCGGTGCTGCCATCTCGCGCACGGTATCCCTATGCTCGTCGCGGAACATTCCGCTGACGAATGCGGCGGCTGCGGTGCGCAAGCTGGTGCTGGATGTCACCAACGAACTCTGTAGCAGCGGGCGCTGGCTGGGTGCAAAAGCGCTGTCACAGTAGTTAGGCAAATATAGGCTATCGTTTTTCCTTATACCCCTATCCCCATTCCCTATTTGCCGGCCGCCCGCATCCGGCCTACACTTTCGTTCATGGCGATATCGCAAACCGATATTTCTATAAAGACCGCTACCACGGTCACGCAGCTTGGCAGCAGCCCGCCTTACCCGGCGACATTACTGCCACGCGCTATCCGAAAAACAGTTTTGGAGACAATGCAATGCAAGCAGACACAGCAGTGGCCACTGCTGGGCTGTCCGGCGCCGCAGATAACGGCACGCCAGCCCTCGCTCCCGTCAAGCTCGACGACAAATACACTTCCACCTCCGGCCTGATCTTCATTTCGGGCATCCAGGCACTGGTACGCCTGCCAATCATGCAGCGCCAGCGCGACCTTGCCGCCGGTCTGAATACCGCCGGCTTCATTTCCGGCTATCGCGGTTCGCCCTTGGGCGGGCTCGACGAAAATCTGTGGAAGGCGGAAAAGATCCTTCAGGAAAACCACATCAAGTTCGTTCCGGGAGTCAATGAAGACCTCGCAGCAACAGCGGTGTGGGGTACGCAAACGGTGGACCTGATCGGCCCTACCAAATACGACGGCGTGTTTGCGCTGTGGTACGGCAAGGGACCGGGGGTGGATCGCTGCGGCGATGTGTTCAAGCACATGAACCATGCCGGCACCGCAAAGCATGGCGGCGTGCTGCTGGTGGCCGGCGACGACCACGGCGCGTATTCATCGACGCTGCCGCACCAGTCCGACCACATCTTTTCCGCCTGCATGATCCCGGTGCTGTACCCATGCAACGTGCAGGAATACCTCGACCTCGGTCTGCATGCATGGGCAATGTCGCGCTATTCCGGCTGCGCGGTCGGCTTCAAGGCGCTGGCCGATACCGTCGAATCGACCGCTTCGGTCGATGCTGATCCGTTCCGTCTGAAGATCGAATATCCGACCGACTTCGTGATGCCGGAAGGCGGGCTGAACACGAGACTATCCACCGACACGCTCGGCGTGCAGGCGCGCAAGCAGGAAGCGCTGATGCAGGATTACAAGATCTACGCTGCCCTCGCCTACGCGCGCGCCAACAAGCTGAATCGCACCACGATCGACAGCTCGAAGGCACGGCTGGGCATCATCGCCTCCGGCAAGTCCTACCTCGACGTGCTAGAAGCGATGGAAGAGCTCGGCATCGACGAGAAGATGGCGGCCGAGATCGGCATCCGCGTGTTCAAGGTGTCGATGCCATGGCCGCTGGAGCCGGACGGCGTGCGCGAGTTCGCGCAAGGGCTCGATGAAATCCTCGTCGTCGAAGAAAAGCGGCAGATTGTCGAATACCAGCTCAAGGAACAACTCTACAACTGGCGCGACGACGTGCGCCCGCGCGTGATCGGCAAGTTCGACGAGAAAGGCGAATGGGTACATCCGCGCGGTGAATGGCTGCTGCCGCCGAAGGCCGACTTCTCTATCGCACAGGTCGCGCGCGTGATCGCAAGCCGCATTGCGCGCTTCCACACCGGCGATTTGATCAAGGCACGCCTTGCCTTCCTCGAAGCGAAGGATGCGGTGCTGACCAAGGCGGTAAAGACACCGCCGCGCCCCGCGTGGTACTGCTCCGGCTGCCCGCACAACACTTCGACCAAGGTGCCGGATGGCAGCTTGGCGCTGGCCGGCATCGGCTGCCATGTGATGGCGACCGCGATCTACCCGGAGCACAACAAGCTGACCACGCACATGGGCGGCGAAGGCGCGCCGTGGATCGGGCAGGCGGCATTCTCCAAGCTGCCGCATGTGTTCCAAAACCTCGGCGACGGCACCTATTTCCATTCCGGCTACCTCGCGATCCGCGCAGCAGTGGCAGCGAACGTCAACATCACCTACAAGATCCTGTACAACGATGCAGTCGCGATGACTGGCGGCCAGCCGGTCGACGGCATCACGTCGGTGCCAATGATCGCGCAGCAGATGGCGGCCGAAGGCGTGAAGCGCCTTGCACTGGTGTCGGAGGACATAAGCCGCTATGCCGACCGCTCCGGCCTGCCCGGCATCGTTACGCTGCATGACCGCAAGGAGCTGGATGCCGTGCAGCGCGAACTGCGCGACGTGCCCGGCGTATCAGTGCTGATCTACGACCAGACTTGCGCTGCCGAAAAACGCCGCCGTCGCAAGAAAGGCGAATACCCCGACCCGAACAAGCGGTTGTTTATTAACGAAGCCGTCTGCGAAGGTTGCGGCGATTGCGGTGTGCAGTCGAACTGCACGTCGATCCTGCCGCTGGAAACCGAATTCGGCCGCAAGCGCATGATCGACCAGTCCTCGTGCAACAAGGATTACTCGTGCGTGAAGGGCTTCTGTCCGAGCTTTGTGGCGGTCGAGGGCGGTAAGCTGCGAAAATCAAAGACAGGCACGGCGAAGGAAGACGACTTCGGTCCGCTGCCGGAACCGGCGCTACCCGCATGCGACGTACCGTACAACATCCTGCTGAACGGTATCGGCGGCACCGGCGTAATCACCATCGGTGCGCTGATCGGCATGGCCGCACACCTCGAAGGCAAGGGCGTGTCGGTGCTCGACATGACCGGCATGTCGCAGAAGAACGGCTCGGTCACCTCGCATATCCGCATTACCCGCGTGCCGGGCGCGATCCGTGCGCAACGTATCGCCACCGGCGAGGCCGACCTCGTGCTCGGCTGCGACATGCTGACCGCCGGTGCGCAGGATGCGATCGCCAAGATGCGCGCCGGCCGCACGCGCGCGGTAGTCAACACCCACGAGCAGCCGACCGGCCATTTCGCGCAGCAGCCGGACTGGCAGTTTCCGTCCGGAGATGTGCAGGCGCTGATCAATGAATCGGTCGCAAACCGAGCCGATTACATCGATGCAACGCGGCTGGCGACCGCGCTGATGGGCGACGCAATCGCGACCAACCTGTTCATGCTCGGCTTCGCGTACCAGAAAGGCGTGCTGCCGGTATCGGAAGCCGCGCTGCTGCGCGCGATCGAGCTCAACGGCGTGGCGGTGGAAGCGAACAGGAAGAGTTTCTTGTGGGGGCGGCGTGCCGCGGTCGATCTGGCGCGCGTCGAACGCATCGCCCTCCCCGGCCAGCCGGTGCTGCTGCAAATGCCGCAAGGCCTGAACAGCCTGGTCAAGCGGCGCGTTGCTTTCCTCACCGACTATCAGGATGCGGCTTATGCATCCCGCTACGAGGCACTGGTCAACACGGCACGCAATGCCGAAAGTGCGCTCGGCGCCGGCGACAAGCTCGCACGCGCAGTGGCGCAGTCCTATTTCCGGCTGATGGCGTACAAGGATGAATACGAGGTTGCGCGCCTGTACACCGACGGCGAGTTCCTCGGCAAGCTGAAGCAGCAGTTCGACGGGGATTTCACCCTGAAATTCAACCTTGCGCCGCCACTGTTCAAGAAGAAGGATGCGAACGGGCATCTGCTCAAGGCTGAATACGGGTCCTGGGTCTGGCACGGCTTCCGGCTGCTGGCGAAACTCAGGAAGCTGCGCGGCACGAAGCTGGACTTGTTCGGCTACACCGCGGAGCGCCGGATGGAGCGGGCGCTGATCGATGAATACCGGCAGATCGTGCTGTCCCTGCTCGACCGGCTGAACAAGGATAATCTGAAGCTGGCGGTCGAGATCGCCGCGCTGCCGGAAAAGATTCGCGGCTTCGGGCATGTGAAGGAAAAATCGGTGCAGCAGTTCCGGCAGGAGTTGGCGGTTCTTTTGCGCAAATTCGACGCTGCGC
>JAEZVM010000057.1 GCA_023420795.1 Pseudomonadota bacterium | reverse complement strand
ATCTCAAAGAGCCGGTACTGACCTGCGTGGTCGCAATGAATAGTTTGACCGGGCACGCGGAGCGCAGACGCTCGAAATCGATCTGCCTGGCCAGGACGTCCCGCAGTGGGTTGATGTCGAACGGATTGAGCTGGTAAGGCGAGAAAAAGCGCAGCAGCGGCAGAATCGCCTTGTACGCGGCAGGCAGCTCGGATTGCGCCGCGAGGCTCGTCGGTACCGCAAGGTATTCGGGTACTACGCTAAACGGCGCGCGGCTGGCAACGCTTTCCCAGAATTCCTTCAACGCCTGGCGCGCGCCGTCGCGACCACCGACGGTCAGCCCGTGCGCGAGAACGACTGCGTTCATCGCACCCGCGCTCGCACCGCTGATACCCTCGATTTCGATGCGCCAGTCTTCAAGCAGCCGGTCAAGCACACCCCAGGTAAACGCACCATGCGATCCGCCGCCTTGCAGCGCAAGAGTAATGGTTTTTCTTGCCATGATTGTCCTGTCGTCTGCAACGTGACGCTGCAGATACCGGTAAGCGAGCCGGCGTCCGGTGTTATTCCTTCTTTTCCGAATCCTGCGCCTGCCGGGCAGTGTCCTGCATTCTCCTGCCGAGCTCCTGCAACCCCTCACCCGCCTTTTCGGCAGCCTTGCTGAGCTCTTCACCGGCGCGTGCAGCCGCCTGATCGATCTGCTGTCCTGCTTTTTCTGCCGGGCCTTTTTCTTCCTCCGCCACTTCCTGCTTCTCACAGCCCATCAGCCCTGCAGTCAAAAGCCCGATTGCGAGTAGTTGAATCGGCGTTTTAACAAGCATCTTTTTCGCTGGTTTCATCATTGCCTGCTCCCTATAAAAGAAGTTCGATCGCCGGCAGATTCGCCGCCTCCGGAAGAGCATATCGCAAGCCTTGATCCGGTATCGTTTGTACAAACAGACATATGTCCGTTTACAAAGTTTCCGGCAAATCAATGGAACTTTTCATCTGAACAAGCCCTCTCCTCCAGATGGCTTTCATGCAAGCGACGGTAAAATGGCGGTTTCAAAACGAACCATCCGTCTTAGGAATACTCCATGGCCATCTACCAATTGGGCGAGCATGCTCCGGACATCGATCCTTCCGCATTCATCGCCGATACCGCGAACGTCATCGGCAAGGCGAAGGTCGAAGCGAATGCAAGCATCTGGTTCGACGTGACGATTCGCGGAGACAACGAGCTGATTACCATCGCAGAAAACAGCAATGTGCAGGAAGGCTGCGTGCTGCATACCGACCCCGGCTATCCGCTCAATATCGGCAAAAACGTCACGGTGGGCCACCAGGCAATGCTGCATGGTTGCACGATCGGCGAAGGTTCGCTGGTCGGCATCCAGGCGGTGATTCTTAACGGCGCAAAGATCGGCAGGAACTGCCTGGTCGGCGCAGGCGCGCTGATTACCGAAGGCAAGGAATTTCCGGACAACTCCCTGATCATCGGTGCGCCCGCAAAAGCAGTCCGCGCCTTAACTGAGGAAGACATCATTCGCATGCACGGCAACACCGCCAACTACGTCCGGCGCGGTCAGTTGTTCAAACAGGAATTGAAGCGGATTGGTTAATGGAATGCTGATGGATACGCTGCAGAGATTTATTTTTGAAAATGCCGCCGTACGCGGCGAACTCGTGGAAATTTCCGACACCTGGCAGCAGGTGCAGGCGCGCAAGGATTATCCGGCGCCGGTAAGGACGCTGCTGGGCGAAATGCTGGCCGCTGCCGCCCTGCTCTCTGCCAATCTGAAGTTCAACGGCATGCTGGTGCTGCAGGTGCATGGCGACGGCCCGGTACGCTTGCTAGTGGTTGAATGCGATTCCGATTTGCGGTTGCGTGCAACCGCCAAGCTTGCGCCCGACGCAGTCATTCCCGACGATGCCACCCTGACGCAACTGGTCAACGCCCAAGGGCACGGACGCTTCGTGATCACGCTCGATCCAAAGGACAAGCTGCCGGGTCAGCAGCCATATCAGGGTATCGTCCCACTGGACGGTGATTCGGTCGCGGTGGTGATCGAGAATTACATGCTGCGCTCGGAACAGCTCGATACCAAACTGTGGCTAGCGGCTGATCAGCAGGTGTCGCGCGGCTTGCTGCTGCAGAAGCTGCCGAGGGAAGGCGGCATCGACGCACCAGTTGCGGACGATGCGGAAAGCTGGAATCGCACCGTGATGTTGGCATCGACGCTGCGTACCGAGGAACTGCTATCCACCGACATCAGCACGCTGATGCGCCGCCTGTTCTGGGAAGAGACGATTCGCGTTTTCGAACCGTGTCATCCGAGCTTCTATTGCAGCTGCACGCGCGAGAAAGTTGGCAACATGCTGAAGATGCTCGGCAAGCCGGAAATCGATTCAGCGCTGGCGGATCTGGGAAAACTGTCGATCAACTGCGATTTCTGCGGCCAGCATTACGAGTTCGATAAGGTGGATTGCGCACAGCTGTTTGCTGCCGAAACACCGGGCGATGCAATGCAGCAGGCCAGCAACGTCAAGCACTGATCAGTTGGTATT
>JAEZVM010000380.1 GCA_023420795.1 Pseudomonadota bacterium | reverse complement strand
GGCGCGGCAAACGTGGCACG
Source organism: Pseudomonadota bacterium (assembly GCA_023420795.1). Classification (GTDB taxonomy): domain Bacteria; phylum Pseudomonadota; class Gammaproteobacteria; order Burkholderiales; family Burkholderiaceae_D; genus Noviherbaspirillum. The sequence continues at coordinate 8,538 of JAEZVM010000380.1, read as the reverse complement.
CAATGCTGTCGCATTGGGAGCTCAGACCGGCCTGCTGGGCGTGGTCGGAATGGATGAGGCGGGTGACCTTGTGCAGAAGCTGCTGACGGATCTGAACATCAGCAGTTATCTGAATCGGGATGAGTCGATTTCGACCATCATCAAATTGCGTGTCATCGGTCGCCAGCAGCAGCTGCTGCGTGTCGACTTCGAGAATCCGCCGACCGACACCGTATTGCGCAACAAGCTCACGCAGTTCAATGCACTGCTGCCGGAATACGATGTGATCGTCCTATCCGATTATGCAAAGGGCAGCCTAGTCAACGTGGCAGAGATGATCGCTGCTGCCCGTCGCTTGGGCAAGCCTACCCTGGTTGATCCCAAGGGGGACGATTTCACGCGCTACCGGGGGGCATCCATCCTGACTCCCAACAAATCGGAACTGCGACAGGTTATCGGTGCCTGGAAAAGTGAAGATGAATTGACGGAAAAAGCGCATCAGTTACGCCAGTCGCTGGACTTGGAAGCATTGTTGCTGACCCGCTCGGAAGAGGGGATGACTCTGTATACAGCAAAGGATGTGCTTCACATACCGACGGTCGCGCGCGAAGTCTATGACGTCTCGGGCGCCGGCGACACAGTCATCGCCACTCTGGCAACCATGCTCGGCGCCGGACGGCCGCTGGCGGATGCAGTAGCCATCGCCAACCGTGCCGGCGGAATCGTTGTCGGCAAGCTGGGTACCGCGACGGTTACCAAGGAAGAGCTTTTCAGTTAAATTAAACTTGCATATTTGACAATAAAATGCTATTTTGCAGCCGCTTAGTTGTATAAATTTCAACTAAGTGATCTCTTTGTCTGCTTGTTTTAATCAATTTTCTGGAGAAGCATCCATATGTTGAAAAAGTTTTTGCTGGCTCTTGCTGCCCTGATCGTTACCGCGGGATTCGCATACGCCCAAGTCGATGTTAACAAGGCTGACCAGGCTGCGCTCGATGGAATCAAGGGCGTCGGTCCGAAAATATCTTCGTCGATTCTTGACGAGCGCAAGAGAGGAGGCGAGTTCAAGGATTGGTCCGACTTCGAGAGCCGTGTAAAGGGTGTCGGCGAGAGGAATGCCGTCAAGCTGTCTGAAGCAGGTTTGACCATCAACGGCCAGACACGTCCCAAGACATCCGCGAACGGAATCAAGGAGGACAAGAAAATCAAGGTCGCAAAGAAGGATGAGCCGAAAAAATAAGTCTCTCCGTTTTCACAAGAACCCCGCTGGTACGTATGCCGCGGGGTTTTCTTTATTCAGCTCTTTATGCATTCGCGATAAGCCTGGAATACGCTGCTCCATATCTAAGATTACAATGAAGCTTTTGCAGCAACTGTCACTGCCATGCCTTATCTGACTATCGAAGATACGATCGGTAATACCCCTCTGGTGCAACTCAAGCGGATACCCGGCGAAGACGCGACGCGCCGCAATAACATCATCCTCGGCAAGTTGGAAGGAAATAATCCGGCAGGCTCGGTCAAGGATCGCCCTGCACTGTCCATGATCAAGCATGCAGAGGAGCGCGGGGAAATCAAGCCGGGCGATACTCTGATCGAGGCCACGAGCGGAAATACAGGCATCGCACTTGCCATGGCTGCCTCGATGCGCGGCTACAAAATGGTGCTGCTCATGCCGGAAAACCTGAGCGAGGAGCGGCGCCAGAGCATGGCAGCCTACGGCGCGAAAATCATCCTGACACCGAAGACGGGCGGCATGGAATATGCGCGGGACCTGGCCGAACAAATGCAAAAGGAAGGACAGGGAATTATTCTTGACCAGTTCGCCAATCCCGATAATCCGCGTGCGCATTTTGAAGGAACCGGGCCGGAAATATGGCGTGATACCGAAGGACGCGTGACCCATTTTGTCAGTGCGATGGGCACCACCGGCACCATTGTGGGCGTATCACGTTATCTGAAACAGAAAAATCCGGAGATTCGCATCATCGGCGCGCAGCCGGAGGAAGGCTCGCAGATTCCCGGTATCAGAAAGTGGCCGGAAGCGTATATGCCGAAAATCTATGACAAGTCTTGCGTTGATCAGCTTGAACATGTCAGTCAGGCTGCAGCGGAACACATGGCGCGCCGGATGGCGGTGGAGGAAGGGATTTTCTGCGGCATCTCTGCCGCTGGTGCATGCGAAGTTGCGTTACGTCTTTCTCAAACGGTAGAGAACGCAACCATCGTCTTTATCGTTTGCGATCGCGGCGACCGTTATCTGTCAACCGGAGTCTTCCCTGCATAGCAGGGAAGTATTCCTCTTATTACTCTTGATCCTGTTGTTCGATGCCGCCCGAAATCGGTTCTTTCGGCTTGAACTGCTTGTCACTGATACGGAATTTGTCGCGGCGGTCTCCCATCAGGATGCGAAGTTCCTTGATGCTCAGATCGCTGACTTCATGCATGCGGATCAGCAGCGAGGCACCCACGGGAAGGCGGCGATGACGAATCTTGCTGATGACCGGGGGAGCTACTTCGAGTGCGCGCGATAAAGCGGCATCATTCTTGAGGTTGAGTTTTTCGATCAGCGCATCCAGCAAGTTATTGGGATCGTAATTAACTTGATCGGCGAGTCGTGTGCTGTTCATAGTGTTGCCTGATTGAGTAGTCATAGTCTCAATGATTCCATATTGCAAGATTATTATACAGAGAAATGCTTCTATTTTCTTAAAGCATTAACTTTAAGACTATCCGGCAATAAAGAAGTTCCATTTCAGCAATTAGTTTGTGAAGAAATAATTGCAATTTAGTAAATCAATTCCGGAAGCTTGAGCGACTCGTAAAACAGCCACAACTTTACAAAATTGCTGCTAGTTATTATGAAGTTGCTTTCATTCAATTACATTCCGATCAGACAAAATATGCCTTGATATGGCGCAACTTTCTCTTTAAACAACTCGCCTTCTTAGAAGGGGAAAAGCAAATTTGCCAGCATTTGAACCGATGGAGAGGCATTAGTTCTATTGCTTTTCATTATTTCATCTGCCGTCTGGTTGCTTTGGGCTTGTTCGAAATTGTTACACTTCCGGGCCGCCACGGCTTGGGTCTGTAGTGAATTCGAGCTGGCTGGCGTAACCCAAGCGATGCTCCACGCGTATCGCCTTCCTGTCCCTACTTACTTATAACAATGGCACTTAAAGCAACTATTTTCAAAGCCGATCTGCAGATTGCCGACATGGACCGGCATTATTACGGAGACCATGCATTGACTATCGCCCGTCATCCCTCGGAAACCGATGAACGGATGATGATGCGTGTACTGGCATTCGCGCTACACGCGCACGATGCTCTATCGTTCGGTAAGGGCTTGAGCACTGATGATGAGCCCGATCTGTGGCAGAAGGACTTGACCGGCGCCATTGATCTTTGGGTGGAGGTCGGCCAACCGGATGAGAAGCGCCTGCTCAAGGCGTGCGGACGTTCATCGCAAGTCGTTGTATACAGCTATGGCAATACCAGCAATATCTGGTGGAGCCAGACAGGTGGAAAGGTCGAAAGGGCAAAAAATCTGCGCGTACTGAATCTACTGCCCGCGATGAGCTTGGCGTTGGCAAAACTGGCAGAGCGGACGATGCAGCTGCAATGCACGATACAGGACGGTCAGATCTGGTTGGGTAACAGCCAGCAGACAGTACAGATCGAACTGCTTGTTCTCAAATAGCGGGAGAAATCGTTTTGTAAGGTGTTGTAAGTGTTGCTGCATATAATGTTTTAACACTTCCCTTTGAAATTGCTTCTGCCTTCGCTTCGGCAAGAGCAATGGCAACATGGATCGGTGGCTGGCTGTTAGCAGCACTTGTCGTTAACAATGTGTCCGGATAATCACCATGTTCAAGATGAAAGTCCAATCCATGACCGTGGCCCGCAAGCTTGGTTTGCTAGCGCTGAGCGCCGTGCTCGGACTTATCCTTCTGACTGCGTTGTTCCTTGTTTCTGAACGCAAGCTGATTCTGGAAGAACGGCAGGCGAATGTCCGGCAAGCAGTGGAAACCGCATATGGCACTCTGGTGCATTACCACGACCAAATCTCCAAGGGCGCGATGTCCGAAGAGAGTGCCAAGGCAATGGCAATGCAGGCGATAAGGACCCTGCGTTACAGCGGCAATGAATATTTCTGGATCAATGACATGCATCCCCGGATGGTCATGCATCCGATCAAGCCGGAGATGGATGGGAGCGACCTGAGCCAGAACAAGGACCCGAACGGCAAGCGTCTGTTCGTCGAATTCGTCAATACGGTGAAAGCGGGCGGCGCGGGATTTGTAAACTACTACTGGCCCAAGCCGGGCAGCGACGAGCCGGTACAGAAAATCTCATATGTGAAGGGCTTCGCGCCTTGGGGCTGGGTGATCGGTTCCGGCGTCTATGTGGATTCCGTGGAAGCGACCATCCGGGATCGAATGATCAAGTTTGCTCTGGGCGGATTGCTGCTCGCCGGCGTCATGCTGGTCATCTGTTCGGTGATCGCCCGGGGGCTGCTCAAGCAGCTCGGCGGCGAGCCGGCCTATGCGGCGGATATCGCGCGCAGCATTGCGAAAGGCGATCTGGCAGTCGAACTGGAGCTCAAGCGCGGTGATGAGTCGAGTCTTCTGCATACGATGAAAACCATGCGCGACAGCATTGCAGCCATCGTTGCGCAAGTGCGTGCAGGAAGCGACGCCATCGTTACCGCATCCGGGCAGATCAGCAGCGGTAATCTTGACCTGTCGGCGCGCACCGAGCAGCAGGCCGGTTCTTTGGAAGAGACTGCTTCGTCGATGGAGGAGTTCACCTCGACCGTTCGACAGAATGCCGATAATGCGCTGCAGGCGAACAAGCTGGCGGCGTTGGCGTCCGATCTTGCAGTCGAAGGCGGCAATGTGGTCGGGCAGGTCGTCGATACGATGGGCTCGATCAAGGAAAGCTCGCGCAAGGTAGTTGATATCATCGGCGTCATCGACGGCATCGCGTTCCAGACAAATATTCTCGCACTGAATGCGGCAGTCGAAGCCGCGCGTGCGGGCGAGCAGGGCAGAGGCTTCGCGGTGGTCGCGGCCGAAGTGCGTACGCTGGCGCAGCGCTCAGCCGCCGCGGCGAAGGAAATCAAGGTACTGATCGGGGACTCCGTCGAGAAGGTGGATAACGGCAGTGCCCTGGTAGATAAGGCCGGCACGACCATGCATGAAGTGGTCAATTCCATCCGGCGCGTGACCGACCTGATGGCGGAGATCGCCTCCGCTAGCCAGGAGCAGAGCGCAGGCATCGAGCAGATCAAGCGCGCGATCGATGAAATGGATCAGGTAACCCAGCAGAACGCGGCTCTCGTCGAGGAAGCCGCCGCGGCTGCCGGCGGCCTGCAGGAGCAGTCGGTTCAACTGGCGCAGGCGGTCAGCATCTTCAAGCTCGGCGATGCCGCAGACAACGTGCAGCCGCCGCGCGCATTGCTGAATTAACGGCCGCGCGCGGCCCTCACCGCGCGGCCCAGCTCGTTCACCGACATTGCATAGAAGAAGCTGCGGTTGTACTTGGTGATCGCAAAAAAATTTGCCGTTCCCAGCCAGTACTCGGTCGGTTCGCCGCCATTCTGCAGATCGACCAGGCCGTAGCGCAGATCGGCCGGCAGTTCGGAATTTGGCGAGACACCCGCTGCGGTGAGTTCATCGAGCGTAAATTTTGCCTCTAACCCCTGCCCGAAAAACTTTTCCCAAGCCGCGCCGGTATCCGAGTACTGGACCGTAACCGGAAACGCGATGGGCGTGCCAGACTGCCAGCCGTGTTCGACCAGGAAGTTGGCGACGCTGCCGATCGCATCCACTGGTGAATTGCGCAAATCCACCTTGCCGTCTTCATCGAAATCCACCGCGTACCTGCGTATGCTGCCCGGCATGAACTGCGGCAGGCCGATGGCACCGGCATAGGAACCGAGCAGGCTGAACGGATCGATGCCGGTTTCGCGCGCGAACAGCAGCGTGTTCTCCAGTTCGCGGCGGAAGAAGTCCATGCGCGCGGTGCGGTTTGGTGCGGGCGGGTAATCGAATGCCAGCGTGGTGAGTGCGTCGAGGACACGGAAGCTGCCGGTATTGCGGCCGTAGATGGTTTCCACGCCAATGATGCCGACGATGATTTCCGCCGGTACGCCGTAGCGTTCTTCCGCGCGCGCCAGCGTGTCGGCATGCGCATCCCAGAAGGCAACGCCGGCGTTGATGCGGGCTGGTTCGACGAAGCGGGCGCGATAGGCCTGCCAGTTTTTCGGCTTGCCCGGCGGCGCCGGCTTGATCAGCCGGATGGTGGTGTCGACATAGCGCACCTGCCGGAACAGCGACTCCAATTCAGCGCGGTCGAAACCATGCTTCGCGGCGATCTGGTCAATGAAATCGGCGACTTCCTTCCATTGGGTAAAGTTGGCGAATTCGGCGGCGTCTTCCTGCGCCATCGAGACCTTGCGCATCTTTGCGCTTGCCTTCTGTTTGGCGGAGATTTGGGCAGCCGCATTGGCCTGTGCGGTAGCGGCAAGCAGTAAGGAAACCAGGAGGGCGGAGCAGGTGGCGTACTTGGAAAAAATCATCGACATTCGGCTAACAGGGATTTGAGTCTGGAGATCGCGGATGAAGGCGCCTGATTCGGCGCGCCATACCGCAGCGTTTCATAACATTCGAGAAAGCGCGCGAGTGCGGCCTTCCGCGCGGGCGGCAATTGTGAGTCCGTTGCGGTGAGGCGCGCTGCGTAAGCGCGTGGGCCTTCATGTGCTGCACGGGGAAAGCCTTGCCGGGCCAACCTGCGGCAAAGCGACTGATACAGCGCCTCAACCGGGTCGCGCTTGCGCTGGTTCAGCATCAGCGGCAGGATGGGCAGCAGCACGGCTGCGATAGCGAGCACGACCATAAGCGATATCATCGTGCGCCAATCGATTTCGTCGAAACCGAGCCATTTGAAAAAGTTGCGCTGGGTTTCCGGTGTGTAGTTCAGCACCCATTGATTCCATGCGTTGTTGATCGCATCCCATTGCTGTCGCAGCCGGAACCATTGCGCGACCCACATGCTGCGTTCGCCATCGAGCGTGATCAGGCCGCCGAGCAGCGGGCGTGGAATGGCGCTCGACAGATTGCGCTCGATGCGGTTCGGCGCGACGGCAGCGGTCGGATCGACGCGCACCCAGCCGCGCTTTTCGAGCCACACTTCGGCCCATGCATGTGCATCCGACTGGCGCACCGCCATGAAGCCGTCGGCCGGGTTCATCTCGCCGCCTTGATAACCCGTCACCACGCGCGAAGGTATGCCAAGCGCGCGCATCAGCACCACGAAGGCTCCCGCATAGTGTTCGCAGAAGCCGGCGCGGGTATCGAACAGAAACTCATCGACGGAATGTTTTCCAAGCAGTGGCGGCTCCAGCGTGTAGCGAAAGGCCTGCTCCCGGAGCAGGCGTATTACCGCATCGACCATGTCGGCGTCATTGTCGGACTGACTGCGCAGGCGCGCCGCATATTCAAGCGTGCGCGGATTGAATCCGGCCGGCAATGCCAACCAGCGCCGCAGCAGAGGCGCGGCTTCATCCGGCTGCAAGGTGTACCGGACATGCGAGACGGCGTCATACCGAACTCGTTCATTGATCGGCTGCGACGAAAGAAGTTGCATTTCGTATGAAATGCCGGCCGGATTGGCTGGCAGTTGCGGCACTGCCTGCGGCACATCTAGCGCGAACAGCCAGTGCCGCCTATGCGGCTCCAGCGTCACCTGATAACGGACCGGTTCTCCGTGCAGGCGCATGGCGATACTGCTTCTGGCGTCGCGCGATCTGATTGGCGACCAGGTGCGGCCGTCGAAATTTCCGAGCACCACGCCGCGCCAGTAAAGCTGTGACTGCGGCGGCACCGGATCGGCAAATTTGACGCGAAACGCAATGTCGCCGGATAGCGCAAGCTTTGAGATATTGCCTGGCGCCATGGTGTCGGACAAACCGCTGCGGCCAGCTTGCGCATCGTTCGGCATTCCCCATAGAGGCCCCTGCACGCGCGGGAAGAGCAGGAACAGCACCAGCGTCAGCGGCGCGGCCAGTGCAAGGATGGTTGTGCCGAGGCGCAGGCGCTGGCGCAGCGGCGGGACCGTTCCGGTGTATTGAAACGATAGCTGCGTGGTTAGTATCGCAATCACCGCGATGATCGTCATTACTGCGGTGCCGATCGATTGTGAATAGAAAAAACCGGCGAGGATCAGGAAGAAACTCAGGAACAGCACCACGAACAAATCGCGCTTCGCATGCATTTCCAGCAGTTTCAGCGTGAGCAGCAGCGTCAGCATCGTGACGCCCGCCTCGCGCCCGAAGAAGGTCTTGTAGCTTGCATACACGGCAGCCATTGCCAGAAAGGCCATCGGCAGCAGCAGCCAGCGCGGCGGCATGCGCAGGCCCCTGAACGTGATCCAGCCGCGCCACATCAGCAGGAATGCGCAGGCGGGAATCACCCAGCTCGGCAGATGGCCGATATGCGGCAGCAGCACCAGTGTGCAGGAGAGCAGCAGCAACAGGACGTCGGCCTTGTCGCG
>JAEZVM010000376.1 GCA_023420795.1 Pseudomonadota bacterium | reverse complement strand
ATGACGGCGTTGCTGAAGTTCGTACAGAAGCATATCGGGGAGAAGAAGTAATGGGTATCTGGGAAATCGCGCTGGTCGGCTTCGCGGCATTTTGCGCTGGCGCGATGAATTCGGTCGCCGGCGGCGGCACCTTCCTGTCGTTTCCGGCGCTGCTCGCGGTCGGTGTGCCGCCGGTCGCGGCCAACGCCAGCAATTCGGTCGCGCTGTGGCCGGCCAGCCTGTCCGGCGCCTGGGCTTACAGGCAGGAGCTGGCGCGTTACAAGCGCTATCTGATCCCGATGGGCATCGTGTCGCTGATCGGCGGCATCGGCGGCGGCCTTCTGCTGCTGGCAACCACCGACGGCGCGTTCTCGAAACTGATTCCGTGGCTGCTGCTGTTCGCCACCATACTGTTTGCGTTTTCCGGGCAGATCTCGAAACTGCTGCGCGGCGCAAAGGCGCACCAGCAGGAACATAAACCGGGCAACAGCGCGGCATCGCTCGCCGGTCATGCTGTCGTGTCCGTCTATGGCGGCTTCTTTGGCGCGGGCATGGGCATCCTGATGCTCGCCAGCCTCGCGATGTCGGGCCATGACGACGTGCATGAGATCAACGCCATCAAGAATCTGTTGTCAGCCGTCGTGTACAGCGTGACGATGCTGACTTTCGTGATCGCCGGCGCCATCAGCTGGCCGCATACCATCACCATGATCGCCACGGCAACCCTGGGCGGCTATTGGGGGGCAAGCATTGCGCGCAAAATCCCGGCGCTGTGGCTGCGCCGTTTCATCATCACGGTGGGCCTTGCGCTGACCGCATTCTATTTCCACAAAACCCTTTAATAATAAGGAGTGTTCTCCATGACGACACGCACCAACTGCCACGGGCTTCAGGTTGCCACCAATCTGTACCGCTTCATCGAAGACAAGGTATTGCCGGGTACCGGCATCGACAGCGCGACTTTCTGGAAGGGCTTCGACGCGATCGCGCACGAGCTCGCGCCGAAGAATGCGGCGCTGCTGGCCGAGCGCGACCGCCTGCAGACGGAACTGGATAAATGGCACAAAGCCAATCCGGGTCCGATCGGCGATGTCGCCGCGTTCCGCAAGTTCCTGGAATCGATCGGCTACCTGGTGCCGAATCCCGGCGAGGTGAAAGTCACCACCGCCAATGTCGATGCCGAGCTCGCATTGCAGGCCGGCCCGCAACTGGTGGTGCCGATCCTGAATGCCCGCTATGCGCTGAACGCCGCCAATGCGCGCTGGGGCTCGCTGTATGACGCGCTGTACGGCACCGACGTGATTCCGGAAACCGGCGGCGCGACCAAGGTCGGCCCGAACGGCGAGGGCTACAATCCGGCGCGCGGCGCGAAGGTGATCGAATATGCACGCTACGTGCTCGACCGTACCGCGCCGCTGGCCAAGGGCTCGCACATCGACTCGACCGCCTATAGCGTCAAGAACTGCAAGCTTGTCGTCACGCTGAAGGACGGCAGCACGAGCGGACTGGCGGAGGAAGCCAAGTTCGTCGGCTACCAGGGCCAGGCAGAAGCGCCGTCGTCGGTGCTGCTGAAGAACAACGGCCTGCATCTCGACATCCAGATCGACCGCGCGACGCGTATCGGCAAGGACGACGCAGCCGGCGTGGCCGACGTGGTGGTCGAAGCCGCGCTGTCCACCATCCTCGACCTGGAAGACTCGGTTGCTGCAGTGGATGCGGACGACAAGGTGGTCGGCTACAGCAACTGGCTCGGCATCCTGCAGGGCACGTTGACCGAAAGCGTGAGCAAGGGAGGCAAGACCTTCACCCGCAGCCTAAACAAGGACCGCAAATACACGGCCGGCGTTGGTGCCACCGATGCGAAGGATGGCGTGGTCACGCTACATGGCCGCTCGCTGCTGTTCGTGCGCAATGTCGGCCACCTGATGACCAACCCGGCAATCCTGCTGAAGGATGGCAAGGAAATCCCGGAAGGCATCATGGATGCGGTTGTCACCGTCGCCGCCTCTCTGCACGACCTGAAGCGCGCCAAGGACAGCGAGTACGGCAACTCCCGCACCGGCTCGGTTTATATCGTGAAACCGAAAATGCACGGCCCGGCGGAGGTCGCATTCGCCAATGAACTGTTCGGCCGCGTCGAGGCGTTGTACGGTCTGCCTGCCAATACGGTCAAGCTCGGCATCATGGACGAGGAGCGCCGCACCAGCGTCAACCTGAAGGCCTGCCTGAAGGAAGCTGCCGGCCGCGTCGCCTTCATCAACACCGGCTTCCTCGACCGCACCGGCGACGAGATGCACACCGCGATGCATGCCGGCCCGATGATGCGCAAGGGCGACATGAAGACCAGCACCTGGCTGACTTCCTACGAGCGCAGTAATGTGCTGGTGGGCCTGTCCTCCGGCCTGCGCGGCCGCGCGCAGATCGGCAAGGGCATGTGGGCAATGCCGGACCTGATGGCTGCAATGATGGAACAGAAGATCGTGCATCCGAAGGCTGGCGCCAACACTGCGTGGGTGCCGTCACCGACCGCCGCGACGCTGCATGCAATGCATTACCATCAGGTCAATGTGGTCGATGTGCAGAAGGAGCTGGAAAAGGTCGATGCCAAAGCAGAGATCGAGCGTCTGCTCGATGGTCTGCTGCAGATTCCGGTTGCGGCCAATCCGAAATGGTCGTCCGCCGAGATCCAGCAGGAACTCGACAACAACGCGCAGGGCATTCTCGGCTACGTGGTGCGCTGGATCGATCAGGGCGTTGGCTGCTCGAAAGTGCCGGACATCCACAACGTCGGCCTGATGGAAGACCGCGCGACGCTGCGCATCTCCAGCCAGCACATCGCCAACTGGCTGCTGCACGGCATCGTGAGCGAAGCGCAGGTCATCGAAACCATGCAGCGCATGGCCAAGGTGGTGGATGCGCAGAACGCCGGCGATCCGTTCTACAAGCCGATGGCGCCGGACTTCGAAGCTTCGTACGCGTTCCGCGCAGCGCGCGACTTGGTGCTGAAGGGTCTGGAGCAGCCCAGCGGCTACACCGAACCGCTGTTGCATGCATGGCGCCTGAAGATGAAGGCGCAGGCCTGATTGCTCCCTCAGGGCAAAAAAACAGGAAACCGGCTCCGGCCGGTTTTTTGTTGTAGCGCATGGATTTTTAGCGGCGTCTGCCTACCATTGAAGCACTGTACATGTCATGGGAACGCTTATGCATGCACCCAAACTGGTTCAGGTCGGTAAGGCCCGCGATTTTTCCTTGCCGCAGGAATCGCTGGCCAGGTTACAGCGCGACGCAGGGGAAACCGTGTTTCTCTCCGAAACCGCGAACGACCTGACACTCGCCGCGTATGACCCCGTCATCCAAGATCAATTGCATGCCGGCCGCGATTTCGTCCGGGACTATCGCGAAGCCTTGCGCATGCTGAACGAATGAATCTGCGTTCGATCGATCCCGAGGCACTGCT
>JAEZVM010000430.1 GCA_023420795.1 Pseudomonadota bacterium | reverse complement strand
TGTTCTCCCGCTTCCCGCGCATGGTGCGCGATCTGGCGGGCAAGCTCGGCAAGCATATCGAATTCGTCACGCACGGCGCAGCGACCGAGCTAGACAAGGGTTTGATCGAGCGTATCGTCGATCCGCTCACTCACCTGGTTCGCAACAGCATTGACCATGGCATCGAAATGCCGGATGCGCGCAGGGCCGCAGGCAAAGGCGAGACGGGCCGGCTTTCGCTGTCAGCGGCGCATCAGGGTGGCAACATCATCATTGAAGTGACGGATGACGGCGCAGGACTGAATCGCGAAAAGATTCTTGCGAAGGCGAAGTCGCAAGGGCTGGCCGTGACGGATACGATGCCGGACGCCGACGTCTGGCAACTGATTTTCGCTCCCGGCTTCTCGACTGCGGAAATCGTCACCGACGTATCCGGCCGCGGCGTTGGCATGGATGTGGTCAAGCGCAACATCACCGCGATGGGCGGCGTGGTCGAGATCCGCTCGGCCAGGGGATTTGGCACCACGATCTCGATTTCGTTGCCGCTGACGCTGGCGATCCTCGACGGCATGTCGATCAAGGTGGGCGAGGAAATCTACATCTTGCCGCTTGGCTATGTGGTCGAATCGCTGCAGCCGGCGCCGGACGATATCAAGGAAATCAGTGGTCAAGGCCAGGTGGTGAAGGTGCGCGGCGATTATCTGCCCTTGATCCCCCTGTACCAGATCTTCGACATAGAGCCGCGCTTTACCGATCCGTCGCAAGGTATTCTCATCATTCTCGAATCCGACGGCAAGAAGGCCGCGCTGTTCGTGGATGACTTGGTCGGTCAGCAGCAGGTCGTGGTCAAGAACCTCGAATCGAACTACCGCAAGGTCGCCGGTATTTCAGGCGCTACCATTCTCGGCGATGGTGGCGTCTCTCTCATCATCGATGTCGCTGCATTGCTGCGCTCGAGCCGACAGCTAACAGATGAAACCATTTTTTCCTGAGAAGGATAATAACCATGACACAAGCAGCTCAAATCAATGTGCCAGTGATCGGAGAAAAGACCGATCGTGACATAGCCGGCCAGGAATTCCTTGCCTTCACGCTGGGCAAGGAAGAGTACGGCATCGATATCCTGAAGGTTCAGGAAATCCGCGGCTACGAAACCGTGACGCGCATTGCGAACGCGCCCGACTTCATCAAGGGCGTGGTCAACCTGCGCGGCATCATCGTGCCGATCGTAGACATGCGCATCAAGTTTCATCTTGGCGAACCGACCTATGACCAGTTCACCGTAGTGATCATTCTGAACGTTGCCGGCCGCGTGGTCGGCATGGTGGTCGATAGCGTGTCCGACGTCACCACGCTGTCGCCGGAGCAGATCAAGCCAGCGCCGGAGATGGGCACGGCGCTGAATACCGATTATCTGATAGGTCTCGGCACGATCGACCAGCGCATGCTGATCCTGGTCGATATCGACAAGCTGATGTCCAGTGCGGAGATGGGATTGATAGACAAGATCGCTGCATAAAAATTCCGGTAGCCGCAAAGAATCACAAGAATCGCGGCGCCGGACACTGAAGACCCGATGGCAACGTACCGGAGGGCTTCATACAATCGGAAGGGAGGAGACAATGCTCAGGAATCTGACAATCAAGTCACGTCTTGTATTCGTGATCGTCTTTCTGTCGCTACTGCTAGTCAGCAGCGGCATCATCGGAATCTCTAGTCTCGGTTCCGCCAACAGCTCTCTGAAGTCCATTTATGAGGACCGGTTGGTCCCTGTCACCCAGCTGAACACGGTTCTGCGGCTGATGGCCGAGAACCGCATGGTGGTGGCGGAATCGATGAATGGCGATCCATCCGTCGTAAGCAAGAGGATGGATGAGGTCGATCGCCGTGTCGGGGAAATTGGTGGGATATGGAACGCCTACATGGCGACGACCATGACCCCGGAAGAGAAAGCGCTTGCGGAAAAATCAGTTGAGAGCCGCAACAGGTATGTTTCCGACGGCCTGAAGCCGACCGTGGAAGCACTGCGAGCCGCCAATGTGCAGATGGCGATGGAACTGCTGCAGGGGCCCATGAGCCAACACTATGCGGCATTCCAGGAGCAGTTCGATGCACTCATCCAGCTGCAGGCCGACATCGCGAAAAGAGAGTACGAGAAGACGCAATCCCTTTATATAGCAGTCCGCAATATTTCAATCATTGCGATTCTTGCCGGTCTGGTACTCGCCGGTTTGATCGGCCTGTGGCTGATACGGGCGATTTCCGTGCCGCTGCAAGAAGCAATACGTTTTGCAAAGAGTGTTGCCGAGGGCGACTTGTCTCGCACCATTGAAATCAAGACCACCGACGAAACCGGCCAGCTTCTTGCTGTGCTCAAGAGCATGAGCGAGAGCCTTGCGCGGACAGTCGGGCAGGTGCGTATCGCGACCGACACGATCGGCGTGGCCTCACGCGAAATCGCCACCGGCAACGCGGACCTGTCGTCGCGCACGGAATCGCAGGCCAGTTCGCTGGAGGAAACCGCGTCATCGATGGAAGAGCTGACTTCGACTGTGAAGCAGAACGCGGACAACGCGCGCCAGGCCAACCAGCTGGTGGTATCGGCCTCTGGCATCGCCGCGCGCGGCGGTGAGGTGGTGGGGCAGGTGGTCGATACGATGGGCTCGATCAAGGAAAGCTCGCGCAAGATCGTCGACATCATCGGCGTGATCGACGGCATCGCTTTCCAGACCAATATCCTGGCGCTGAATGCGGCGGTGGAAGCCGCGCGTGCCGGTGAGCAGGGCCGCGGCTTTGCGGTGGTGGCCTCGGAGGTGCGCAGCCTGGCACAGCGTTCGGCGGGCGCGGCCAAGGAAATCAAGGAGCTGATCGGCGACTCGGTGGAGAAGGTGGAAACAGGCGGCAAGCTTGTCGATCAGGCGGGGCGCACGATGGACGAGATCGTGACGTCGGTCAAGCATGTGGCCGACATCATGAACGAGATCACGGCGGCCAGCCAGGAGCAGAGCGCGGGCATCGAACAGGTGAACCAGGCGATCACGCAGATGGACGAGATGACGCAACAGAACGCTGC
>JAEZVM010000429.1 GCA_023420795.1 Pseudomonadota bacterium | reverse complement strand
CCACCCATGCCGCCCTGCCCGCCAGGACCGGCGGCGAAGGAAGAAGCGGCCAACGTCACCGCCGACAGAAACATTGCGAGAGAAACAGTCTTTTTCATGACAAGCTCCTTGTAAGAATCCGATAAAGGTTACTGCCAACATCGTCTGCGTTCAGCAGAGATGCCTGCAAGAACCAGTCCAACATACTTGCTTCGCATGACGGCCGGAGAGGCGCACAACGAGTGAGCCCTCCCTATTGCCGCCCATGCCACGCCGCCACTTTGCTGCCACATTTGGCAGTATCACCGCCACACCCTGCCAGACCTTCAAGGCCGTCGCACGTGAATTTTTCTCTTGATCTGGCTCAATTTCTGGGCTCCAGCGGTTCTCCCGTTCACTTCAATGTCCGATTGGTGGCAGAAGAAGCATGGCACATATGTTGCGTATATCCAATGAAACAAAACATGAAATTCAAGGACAAGGAACTCCATGGCAAACGAACTGCAAATGAATGACGAGCGCCGCATGCTGCTCATCGCAACTTCGGCGGCGGCAGCCGTACCGGCACTGTCGTCGGTCGGCGCACTGGTCAGTACCTTTCAACCGTCGGAACGGGCGAAAGCCGCCGGCGCACCAGTCGAGGTCGATATCGCCGACCTCGCGCCGGGCGAAATGCGTACCGTCGAATGGCGCGGCAAGCCGGTGTGGATTCTCAAGCGCACGCCGGAAATGCTGGCCTCGCTCAAGCAGATCGAAAGCCAGCTGGTCGATCCCGGATCGGAGCGCAACCCGGATGAATTCACGCCGGAGTACGCGCGCAACATCCACCGTTCGATCAAGCCGGAAGTGCTGGTGACGATCGGCATCTGCACGCACCTCGGCTGCTCGCCAACGGCGAAGTTCTCCACCGGCCCGCAGCCCTCGCTGCCGGACGACTGGCCGGGCGGCTTCCTCTGCCCCTGCCACGGTTCGACCTTCGACCTCGCGGGACGCGTCTATAAAAACATGCCGGCGCCGGACAACCTGCCTGTGCCGCGCCACATGTATCTGACCGATACGCGGCTCGTAATCGGCAAGGACGAGAGCGGAGAAGCTTAGGTTTTTCAACCACAGGGAGTCTGATATGCAAGCACTACAACTGTTGTTCACATCGGATGTCGGGTTGTTCACCGTCGCGGTCTTTGTCGTAATGCTGGCGATGGTCGGCTATTTCTCCTGGCTGTTCGCCTTCAAGAAGGACACGACCGCATCCGGTCAGTAAGAAGTTTATGTAATCGGCCCGCCAGCCGCGGGCCAAGAAACACACGGCAAAAAATGAATACTCAAGACATCAAGACCATTCCGATCAAGCCGGCTGAGGCCGGCGAGGTGACGCAAAGCCTGTACGCCGCGCGCAAGAAGATCTATCCGCGCTCGGTGGCGGGATGGTTTGCGAGCTGGCGCTGGGTCATGGTCTGGTTCACGCAGCTGCTGTTCTACGGCGTGCCGTGGCTGAGCTGGAACGACCGGCAGGCAGTGCTGTTCGATCTGGCTTCACGCAAGTTCTATATCTTCGGCCTGATCTTCTGGCCGCAGGATTTCATCTATCTGGCAATACTGCTGATGATCTCGGCACTGGCGCTGTTCCTGTTCACCGCGATTGCCGGGCGGTTGTTCTGCGGCTACGCGTGTCCGCAGACCGTCTATACGGAGATCTTCATGTGGATCGAGCGCAAAATCGAAGGCGACCGCCCCGCCCGCATGCGGCTCGACGCTGCGCCGCTGTCGCCGCGCAAGCTCGGCCTAAAGACAGCCAAGCATCTGGCGTGGGGATCGTTCGCGCTGTGGACCGGCTTCACCTTCGTCAGCTACTTCACGCCGGTGCGCACGCTGGCGCAGGAAGTCGCCGCCTTTGCGCTCGGCCCATGGCAGACCTTCTGGATCTTCTTCTACGGCTTCGCCACCTACGGCATGGCCGGTTTCATGCGCGAACAGGTGTGCAAGTACATGTGCCCGTATGCGCGCTTCCAGAGCGCGATGTTCGACAAGGACACGCTGATCATCACCTACGACGCCGAGCGCGGCGAACCACGCGGCGCGCGCGGCAAGAAGGCCGATCCGAAGGCACTGGGCCTCGGCTCCTGCGTCGACTGCAACATCTGCGTGCAGGTCTGCCCGACCGGCATCGACATCCGCAACGGCCTGCAGTATGAATGCATCGCCTGCGCTGCCTGCGTCGATAGCTGCAACGAAGTGATGGGGAAGATGGGCTACGAAAAGGGCCTGATCCGCTACACCACGCAGAATGCGCTGGCTGCAAAACTCGGCAAGCGCGACATCTGGCATCGCGTGCTGCGGCCGCGCACGCTGATCTACACCAGCATCCTCGGTCTGATCGTGTTCGCCGCCGCACTGTCGCTGACACTGCGTCAGCCGCTAAAGGTTGACGTGATCCGCGACCGCGGCATGCCACGCGAAGTGGACAATGGCGCGATCGAGAACGTGTACAAGCTGCAGGTGATGAATACCGACGAGCAGCGCCATCGCTATGTAATCGAGGTCGATGGCATGAAAGGCGTGTCGGTTGCGTCCGAACCGGCGTTCGAGATGCCGGCGGCGACCACGCGCGCGATCCCGGTGCGGGTGCAGATGCAGCAAGGCAGCGAGGAATCGGGTTCGCACTCGCTGCGCTTCATCGTGCGCGACCAGGACAATGCCGATGTTTCGGTGACGGAGAAGGCGGTGTTCCTGGTGCCGCGATAGCGCCGCCGTGTCAGATTACTTCCCTATCGTTGTCATCCCGGGCGAAGCGGCGGTTACCGAACAGCCGCACCCCCATCGCAGCGCCCAGGATGGCAGAACTTCAAGGATCACCGCGCTCCTTGACGAAGCAGCAACGGGAAAGGCTGTGGCGGCCACTGGTGATTTCTTGACAGCACCGCCTGCAGACGTCAGAGTTCCTGAAAACGATGGAGCTCCAATGGTCCCGCACGAATCGCCGACTTCCGGCGCAAGCACCCTGCCGCCCAGCCCGCTGCGCACCGCCCCGCAGGTGCAGGCGCTGCTTTCCTTCCTTGAACAGGAATCCGAGCCGATGATCGTGCTCGATCCCGAATACAACATCCTCGCCGCCAACACCGCCTACCGGCGCCAGTTCTCCAC
>JAEZVM010000347.1 GCA_023420795.1 Pseudomonadota bacterium | reverse complement strand
AACCTGAAAAAACTCTCCACCAAGTTCGTCAGCGGCCGCGCTTCCGCGATCACCGAACTCGACGACTTCGAAGGCACGCGCGACGCCGCGATCGAACGCCGCATGCGTGCGATCGAAAACCTCGACGTATGGCTGGAGACCTTTGAGCAAAAAGCAACCAACCAGGGTGCGACCGTGCTGTTTGCCGAAAGCGCGGAAGAAGCGTCGCGACTGGTAGTCGAAATCGCAAAGAAGCATGGCGTGAGAAAGGCCACCAAGTCGAAGTCGATGGTGTCGGAGGAAATGGCGCTGAACCGCGCGCTGGAAGGTGCCGGCGTGCAGGTGGTCGAGACCGATCTCGGCGAGTACATCCTGCAGATCAACAACAACGAGGCGCCGTCGCACATCATCGCGCCCGTTGTACACAAGGACAAGGAAGAGATTTCCGACCTGTTCGCCCGCGTGCACCAGCGGCCTCGCCTGACCGACATTCCGCAGATGACGCGCGAGGCGCGTGAAATCCTGCGGCCGCAATTCCTGTCGTCCGACATGGGCATCACCGGCGGCAATTTCGTCATCGCGGAAACCGGTTCGGTTGCCATCGTCACCAATGAAGGCAACGAAGGCATGTGCACCATCCTGCCGCCGAAGGTGCATGTGGTGGTGACCGGCATCGAGAAGGTGCTGCCGACGCTGGAAGACTTTGCCACCGTGATGCGGCTGCTGCCGCGCTCGGCGACTGGCCAGTCGATCTCGAATTACGTATCGCTCCTGACCGGCCCGAAGCGTGAAGGCGATGCAGACGGCCCCGAGCACATGTACTTCGTGCTGGTCGATGGCGGTCGTACCGGACTGGTCGGCTCGGAGTTCCAGGAGATGCTGCGCTGCATACGCTGCGGTGCATGCATGAACCATTGCCCGGTGTATCAGAAGATCGGCGGGCACAGCTATGGCTGGGTGTACCCGGGCCCAATGGGCAGCGTGCTGACACCGTCGTATGCGGGTATCGAGAATGCGCTCGACCTGCCGCAGGCATCGACCCTGTGCGGCGAATGCCATGTGGTATGTCCTGTTAAAATCCCGCTGCCGGACTTGCTGCGCAAGCTGCGCGAGAAGCAGGTCGAAGAGGATCTGCGGCCGGGATTCGAGCGGCTTGGCCTGAGGATGTGGGCCTTTGCCGCAAAGCGTCCGGCGCTGTACCGGCTGGTTACCCGCATCGGTGTGCGCGTCATGCACATGATGGCGGGCGGCAGGAAGACGATATCGAAGCTGCCGTTTGCCGGCGGCTGGACCGACTACCGGGAAATGCCTGCGCCCTCCGGCAAGACTTTCCGCGAGATGTATAAAGAGCGACGATGACAGAGCACCAACCACAGGTCAGTGAATTCAAGAGCAAAAGCGGTGTAAAGCGGATTTACGCCGCTTTTTCTTATTCGATGCAGGGCTTCAGGATGGCATGGAAGAGCGAACATGCCTTCCGACAGGAACTGATGCTGGCGGTTCCGGCCGCCATCATTGCGCTATTGCTGCCGGTCTCTCCACTGGAGAAGCTGGCTTTGATTGCCGTGCTCGTGCTGGTGCTGATCGTCGAACTCCTCAATTCCGCGATCGAGGCAGTGGTTGACCGGATATCGTTCGAGCGGCATCCGCTGTCGAAGAATGCAAAGGACTTCGGCAGTGCCGCCGTCTTCCTTGCGCTGTCGCTGGCCGGCGCCACCTGGGCGGTAATCGTGCTGCCATTGCTCGCACGCTGAATCTATGTCGCGCAGTGCCGCTCGACCCACTGCGCATAAGTCTGCAGAAACTGGCCGACGAAGTCGCGCGTAGCGTCGATGGCAATGGCTCCCTTGTCGTCGAACAGCTTGGACGCATTGCCGATATACGCTTCCGGCTGCTGCATCACTGGCACATTCAGAAAGACCAGCGACTGGCGCAAATGATGATTGGCGCCAAAGCCGCCGATCGCTCCCGGCGACACGCTGATCACGCCGCCCGGCTTGCCGTTCCATGCGCTCTGGCCATATGGCCGTGAGGCGATATCGATCGCGTTTTTCAGCACGCCGGGTACCGAGCGGTTGTATTCTGGCGTGATGAAGAGCCCCGCGTCGGCGGCTTCTATGCGCTGCTTGAAGTCGCGCACTACTTGCGGCGGATTGGCTTCATCATCCTGGTTGTACAGCGGCAGTTCGCCGATTTCGACGATCTCCAGCTTCAGTGACGACGGCGCCATCGCGATCATTGCATTGGCCAGCTTGCGGTTCAGCGAATCCTTGCGCAGGCTGCCGACAAGGACTGCAACATTGCGTGTTGTGCTCATGTGAATCCTTTCCAAGACACATTGAGAAGGAAAGCCTCTTCGTCCATCGGACAATCAACCTTATCATCCGGGGCTGGTGCTCAACCGGCTTGGGGGCGTTGGAACACTGATGAAACGCAAGAGCGCACTCCATCGTTTCTATATGCAAGAACCAGCAACTCCCATGTTGCATCTAAAATAAGCCTTCTGGGGCCAGTGGTTCCCGATGAATTGACCGATAAAGGAAGCACATCATGTACAACAAACAAACGGGCGCGGTTTCTGAAGATATGGGCAAGTTCCTGCTGCGCGTTACGCTCGCGCTGCTGATCCTCTTGCACGGCATCGCCAAGATTCTCGGCGGGGTCGGCTTCATTACGGG
>JAEZVM010000421.1 GCA_023420795.1 Pseudomonadota bacterium | reverse complement strand
CTGAAGAACCGCGGACAGGATGATTCCCACGTGATTGCACGCCGTCTCCTGGCGGCCGGCGGCGAAATCGCGCACGCGCCGGAGTTCGAATATGTTATTATTAATCAAGAGTTTGCGACTGCCTTGTCGGAGTTGAGCTCCATCGTCAAAGCAACCCGTTGCCGCTTCGCGCAACAAGCTGCGCGCAACACATCCCTGTTCGCCCAACTGGGCATTCACGCCAAATTAAGCTGATACCGCATTTTTAGGAGCAACCATGGCCCGTATTACGATCGAAGATTGCCTCAAGCAAGTCCCGAACCGCTTCCAGCTGACGCTGGCTGCGACCTATCGCGCCCGCCAACTGCTGCAGGGACATACCCCGAAGGTAGAAGCCAAGGACAAGCCGACCGTCATCGCCCTGCGTGAAATCGCAGCGGGCAAGGTCGGAATCGAAATGCTGAAAAAGGTCCCGAGCTAGTTTCACCAAATGCCATGCAACTGATATGCTTCAAATATGAACCTGACTCCTGCAGATTCAAACCTATCAGTTGCTCCAGACAGCCGGGCGACACCTGATCGTCCGGCCGCCAAGAATACCGATCTCTCTCCAAAGCCCGATCCCGCCGCCGCTCAGAATGCCGGCGTGGCCTCGGTCACCGATCTCAACAACAAGCTGGCCGAATACCTGAGTTCTTCCGAGCTGAAGAAGGTAAAGGAAGCCTACCGCTTCTCGGACGAGATGCATCTCGGCCAGATTCGCAAGTCCGGCGAACCCTACATTTCACATCCGATTGCCGTCGCAGAAATCTGCGCCGACTGGAAGCTCGACGCGCAAGCCATCATGGCCGCGCTGCTGCACGACGTGATGGAAGATCAGGACGTCAAGAAGGAAGAGCTGATCGAACGCTTTGGCGCGCCGGTCGCAGCGCTGGTCGATGGCTTGTCGAAGATGGACAAGCTGGAGTTCCAGAGCCAGATCGAAGCGCAGGCCGAGAATTTCCGCAAGATGTTGCTGGCGATGGCGCGCGATGTACGCGTCATTCTTGTCAAGCTGGCCGATCGCCTGCATAACATGCGTACGCTGGGCGTCATGTCGCCGGAAAAGAAGCGGCGTATCGCACGCGAGACGATGGAAGTGTACGTGCCGATAGCGCACCGCCTCGGCTTGAACAATATCTACCGGGAGCTGCAGGATCTGTCGTTCTCGCATCTTTATCCGGTGCGCTACAAGACACTGTCGAAAGCCGTCAAGGCCGCGCGCGGCAACCGGCGCGAAGTGGTCAGCAAGATTCTCGAGTCGGTAAAGAACACATTGACCGCGACCGGCATTTCCGCACAGGTATACGGCCGCGAGAAAACGTTGTACGGCATCTATCGCAAGATGCGCAACAAGCATCTGTCGTTTTCACAAGTGCTGGACGTGTATGGCTTCCGAATTGTCGTGGACAGTTTCGCGAACTGCTATGTCGCGCTCGGCACGCTGCATGCGCTGTACAAACCGATGCCGGGCAAGTTCAAGGATTACATCGCCATCCCGAAGCTCAACGGCTACCAGTCGCTGCACACCACGCTGATCGGCCCGTACGGCACACCGGTCGAGTTCCAGATCCGCACGCAGGAAATGCATCGCGTCGCAGAAGCCGGTGTCGCCGCGCACTGGCTGTACAAGGACGAGGATGCCAGCCTGACCGATCTGCAGCAGCGCACCCATGCATGGCTGCAGTCGCTGCTCGACATCCAGAAGCAGACCGGCGACTCGGCTGAATTCCTCGAGCATGTGAAGGTCGATCTGTTTCCGGATTCGGTCTATGTGTTTACACCGAAATCCAGGATCATCGCGCTGCCGCGCGGTGCAACCGTGCTTGATTTCGCGTACACGATCCATACCGACATCGGCGACCAGGCAATCGCAGCCAAGGTCAATCATGAACATGCGGCACTACGCACCGAACTGCGCAACGGCGACATCGTCGAGATCGTGACGGCACCCGCCTCCCGCCCGAATCCGAACTGGCTGACCTTCGTACGGACCGGCAAGGCACGTTCGGCGATTCGCCATCACCTGCGCACCATCAACCTCGCGGAATCGACGGAGCTCGGCAAGCGCCTGCTGACACAAGCCTTGGGTACGCTGCAGCTGGACCCTGTGCTGCCCGATGCGCTGATCGAAAAACTGCTCAACGAATCCAGCGCAAAGTCGCTGGACGAGATGTATGCCGACATCGGTGTGGGCAAACGGATGGCCGCTCTGGTTGCGCGCCATATCCGTGGCTTGATGGAGAACGACGCGAGCGCCCCGCTGCCACCGCTCGCCAGCGAAAAGCCGCAAGGCAAGCTCGACCCCGTGGTTGTGAACGGCAACGAGGGCATATCGGTCCAGTTCGCAGCCTGCTGTCAGCCGATTCCGGGCGACCGCATCATCGGCCAGCTGAAACGCGATCAGGGAATCAGCGTACACAGCGCCGACTGCGACGTGGTCAGGCGGCAGTATGCGAAGGAACCCGATCGCTGGATCGAGCTGGTCTGGGACAAGGAACTCAGCCGCCGTTTCGATTGCCGCATCAAGGTGCTGGTCTCGAATGAGAAAGGCGTACTGGCGCGCGTCGCCGCCGAGATCGGCGAATCCGATGCCAACATCACGTATGTCGGCATGGATGATGACCGCGACAATCTGATGAAGCAACTGCACTTCACGATCCAGGTGGAGGACCGGATTCATCTGGCCCGCCTGATGCGCAACGTGCGGCGCATCCCGGGCGTTGCGCGCATCGTGCGCGAACGCGGCTAACGCGGCTCAGACACCATTCAAGCCGCGCGCATGCTCCGGTGCATCCGACGCAAGCCCATCCACACGCCGGCCGCTACCACTGGCACCAGCAGCCCCGTAGCCACTTCCGGATCAATGCTCCAGCCGATCGCCTTGACGGCCTTGCCGGCATAGTTGAGCAGGCCGACGAGGTAGTAGGAGATCGCCGCCACCGACAGCCCCTCCACCGCCTGCTGCAGCCGCAGCTGCTGCGCGGCACGGGCATTCATCGACTGCAGGATCTGACGATTCTGGCGTTCCTGCACGATACCGACGCGGGTGCGTAGCAAATCATTGGTATGCGCGATCCGCTCTGCCAGCGCCTCCTGACGTCGCGCCATCGCCTCGCAGGTATTCATCGCCGGCGTCAGGCGACGATCCATGAACTCGCTCACCGTCAGGATGCCATCGATGCGCATCTCGCGCAGCTCTTCGATACGGGCATTGACCAATCGGAAGTAAGCCTGCGAAGCGGAAAAGCGATAGCTGTTATCGAGCGAAAGCTTCTCGATGCGCGCCGCTAGCCCGGTGATATTGCTCAGAAGCGCCTGCTCGTCGTCAGTATCGGATAGCTGCTGCACATTCGAGGTATCGGTACCAACCATTTCCGCCGTCAGCGTCGCCAGTTCGCCCTCGATCGCATTCAGGACCGGCGCCGCCTGCTGCGCTTGCGGAAGGCCGAGCAAGGCCATCATCCGGTAGGTTTCGATCTCGAGCACACGCTGCACCAGGCGACCTGCCTGCTGCTCGTGCAGATCCACGTCGCGAATCACGAAGCGGCTGAAGCCGTCCGACTGGATCAGGAAATCGGTCCAGATCTCGCCGCCCTCCAGCACATGACTGCCGACCAGCATGTTCCCTTCGAATACGCGGCGCAAACTGCTCGCATACGCATCCCTTGGGCCGCGCGTCTTGTCCAGGACGACATGAGCGGCGACCATGATCTTTCCCTTAAGGCCCAACAGCCATTCCTGCGGTATCTGGTGCAGCGGTACGCGCTCGAAGGCGTCCGCCAGCGGAAGACCGTCGTCGTGCCGCTCGGCGAAGGTATAGGTCGCGAATTCGGTATGGCATTCCCACTTCAGCCGAAAGCGGCCGAAGTCATGGAAAAAGTACTTGGCGTCCACTCCCGGCGCGGTTACGCCGAAATGCGTGCATAAGGCTCTGAGCGTCGCATGCTGAACCACTGCATTGGAGCTGCCGGAATCGCTGCCATCGCGCGCGTATACCGCCATATGCGTCAGGCTCTCAGGAGAATCGAGTCGCAGGAATGGCCGCGAATGCACTTCCGCCGCGAGAGGCACCCGCAGCACATGGTTCAGACTGGAATAGATCATCGTCATGGAATGTCAGAATTTTTATAGGAATCGTTTTACCGCAGCAAATCTTGCGACGTGAGTCCACATCAGCTTGACGACAACGACAGGACCGCGCCCCGGTTTGTGACCGGGCGGCCATGTGAGAAACGTCAGAAAATGCTATTTTGCTGGGTAGCTGACTTCGAGGATCGTAAGCTCGTCCACTCCGGCGGGCGTCTTGAGCACCACCGCGTCACCCTCGCGCGCCTTGGTCAGCGCGCGTGCTACCGGGGAAATCCAGCTGATCTTGCCATTGAGAGGATCGAGTTCGTCGATGCCGACAATGGTGATCGTGTGTTCTTCGCCTGCCTGGTTTTCGTAAGTGATGGTCGCACCGAAGAAAACCTGATCGCTTCCATGATGAACGCTCGGGTCCACCACTTCAGCGATATCAAGGCGTTTTGTCAGAAACCGAATACGTCGATCGATCTCGCGCAGGCGGCGCTTGCCGTAAATGTAGTCGCCATTTTCCGAGCGGTCGCCGTTGGAGGCCGCCCACGAGATAATCTTCACCACTTCCGGCCGCTCGACGTCGATCAGGTGCAGCAGTTCTTCCTTCATGCGCCTGTGCCCTTCCGGCGTCATGTAGTTCTTCGTTCCGGCCGGGATGGACGGTGTCGCCGCATCCAGATCGTCTTCGTCGTCGGATTCTTTGACAAATGCCTTGCTCATGGGGAGGTATTGTAACGATGCGACCAGATCCTTGCCGCATGCTGTCGGATTTTTAGAAGCTTCGCTCGCGTTGACTCCTTGAAACCCGGCCGCATGGAAATTACGCCTTCGATGAAGCGCGGATACCGCCCTGTACCGCCACAGATGTGCCGGTTTCCAGTGTAAAGCCCGCACCGCTATCGACACCCAGTGCCTGGACCAGATACGGCATCGTCTTGCGCAGCAACGGTTCCAGCGTCCACGGCGGATTAAAGATAAACATACCGCTGCTGTGCAGGCCGAAACCGTCCGGCGCCGGTCCGCTGATCGACAGCGTGACGTTCAGCCAGTCCTTGCATGGCAGTTTCTTCAGCTTGTCCGGCATCTGCCGCGATTCCATGCGTTGCAGCACCGGATACCAGACTGCATAGGTACCGGTCGCGAAACGCAACAGCGCATCCGCCAGCGTATCCTTCACGCGGCGATAGTCATCCTTGACCTCATAGGGCGGATCGATCAGCACCAGGCCGCGACGCGACGGCGGCGGCAGCAGCGCTTTCAGGCCGGTGAAGCCGTCGCCTTTCTGGATCATCACGCGTTTACCGCGCATGGTCGGGCGCTGCCCCTGCTCGGCTGCATGGGCTTCAAGTTTCCGGAAATTGTCTTCCAATATTTTGCCGTCGCTCGGATGCAGTTCGAACAGACGAATCCGATCCTGTTCGCGCGCGATCTGGTGCGCGCAATATGGCGACCCCGGGTAATAGCGCAGCTTGCCGCTCGGGTTCATGTCTTTCACCAGCTGCACATATTCAGCCACGGCTTCCGGCAAGTCGGTGCGCTCCCACAAGCGGCTGATGCCGGTTTCATGTTCGGCGCTCTTGGCGGCATAACCGGTATCGAGCGCATACACACCAGCCCCGGCATGCGTGTCGATGACCATGAATGGTGCGTCTTTCTGGCCGAGATAGCGCAGCAACTGGATAAGCACGACGTGCTTGAGAACGTCGGCATGATTGCCAGCATGGAAGGCATGGCGGTAACTCAGCATGGGGAGAGCCTGTCGGAAGGAAAAATGGAAAGGGCGCTCATTTTATCAACTCTGCCCTGATGCAGGCGCCGTCGATTCGCCATGGCATGCGCAATCGCTGCTGGCGGCGGCACTTTGCAGGTTCTGCAGGATGCCGCACTGTTTCGCGGTCAAATGGGTATGGCAGGTATTGCGCAGCGATTGCAACTGCTTTTGCAGGCGCTGCAGCGAGGCGATCTGCAATTCCGTCTGTTCCAGATGCCGGTCCAGCATCGCGTTGATCTCGTCGCATGCCAGTTCGGGCTTGGCCTGGAAATGCTGCAGAACCCGAATGTCGTCGAGCGACATGCCAAGCGAGCGGCAATGGCGGATGAACAGCAGGCGCTCGGCATCCTGTTCGCTGTATTGACGGTAGTTGCCGTCGCTGCGCGGCGGCGCTGGCACTAGCCCTTCCCGCTCGTAATACCGGATAGTTTCCACTTCACAGCTGGTACGTTTTGCCAGTTCACCGATCTTCATTGTTCTTCCTTAGAGACGCTTGACTCTATAGTAACTACAGGGTCTGTAATGCGCAATGTCGTTCATGAGAACAGTCATCGGGAGAAAACATGGAGCGTTGGGCGCTATTCCTCTTTTTTGTCGCATTTTTCATCGCCGCGTTCGTATGGCGTTCATGGCGCGTGTGGCACCAGACCGGAATCAATCCTTATGTCTTGCCATCCGGCGATGATGCGCAGGGTTATATCGCCCGCGCGTTTCGACTGGTATTGCTCGGCGTTGCTGGGTATGCGATTGCACAGGCAGTCTGGCCGGACTTCGATGTTCATATCGCAAACCTTGCCTGGCTAGCCCATCCCACCATCCATGCCGTAGGATGGACGATATTGCTGCTGTCGCTGCTATGGATCGGCATCGCGCAATTTCACATGGGCACCGCATGGCGTATCGGCCTGGATGAAAAGAATCCGACGACGCTGGTGAGCTCCGGCCTGTTCACCCTGTCACGCAATCCCATCTTCCTCGGAATGCGGGCAGGATTGCTCGGATTACTGCTGGTGCGGCCGAACGGCCTGACACTTGCATTAGGAATCGCCGGAGAATTGCTGATGCAGCTTCAGGTGCGCCACGAAGAAGCCTTCCTGCTGCGGCAGCATGGCAGCGCCTATCGCGAATACTGCATGCGGACGCGGCGCTGGCTTTAGTCGCAAAACGGAGCACCAAGAAAAAACCGCACCGAAGGTGCGGTCTTTTCTTGTACCTGCAAGGCTCCGGATGGAGCCCGCGGCAGATCAGTGGAACTGCTCTTCTTCGGTCGAGCCGGTCAGGGCCTTCACGGAAGACGAACCGCCCTGGATCACGGTAGTCACGTCGTCGAAGTAGCCTGCGCCGACTTCCTGCTGGTGCGACACGAAGGTGTAGCCCTTTTCGCGTGCTGCGAATTCCGGCTCCTGTACCATGTTGACGTAGTGCTTCATACCTTCGCCGCGAGCGTATGCATGCGCGAACTGGAAGGTGTTGTACCAGTTGACGTGGATGCCTGCCAGCGTGATGAACTGATACTTGTAGCCGAGTGCGGACAGCTCGTCCTGGAACTTGGCGATCGTGCGATCGTCCAGATTTTTCTTCCAGTTGAAGGACGGCGAGCAGTTGTACGACAGCAGCTTGCCCGGACATGCAGCGTGCACGGCTTGCGCGAATTCACGGGCAAAACCCAGATCCGGCGTGCCGGTTTCGCACCATACCAGGTCAGCATACGGAGCGTATGCAACACC
>JAEZVM010000080.1 GCA_023420795.1 Pseudomonadota bacterium | reverse complement strand
GCGGTGATCCTGTGCACCTTGCTACTGGAAATCGAGCGCAGCTTTCACTGGCCGTTCTTCATTGCCGACAAGGGCGGCGACCCTTTGCTGTGGCAGCACCTGTTCTGGTTCTTCGGCCATCCTGAGGTGTACATCATCTTCCTGCCGGCAGTCGGCATGGTCTCGATGATCGTGCCCGCGATGGTGAAAAAACCGCTGGTCGGCAAGCATCTGGTGACGCTGGCGCTGATTGCGACAGGGTTTCTGAGCTTCGGCCTGTGGGTGCATCACATGTTCACCACCGGCATTCCGCAGCTGTCGCTGAGCTTCTTCTCGGCGGCCAGCATGGCGGTGTCGATTCCGAGCGGGATACAGGTGTTCGCGTGGATCGCCACCATCGCCGCCGCCAGCCGCATCAAGTGGTGCGACATGAAAGTGCCGATGCTGTTCGTGCTCGGCTTCCTGTTCATTTTCGTGCTCGGCGGGCTGACCGGCGTGATGGTGGCGGTGGTGCCCTTCGACTGGCAGGCGCACGACACCTATTTCGTCGTCGCCCATTTCCACTATGTACTGGTGGGCGGCATGGTATTTCCGCTGTTTGCGGCGTTCTACTACTGGGCGCCCTTCGTCAGCAGCAAGCAGTTGTCGGAACGCCTCGGCCGCTGGGCCTTCGGCCTGATGTTCGTCGGCTTCAATGTGGCGTTTTTCCCGATGCACATCACCGGCCTGGCCGGCATGCCGCGTCGCGTCTATACCTATGCCGAGGAACTGGGCTGGGGGCCGCTCAACATGTTATCGACCGTCGGCGCCTTCATCATTGCCGCCGGCGTGCTTATTTTCCTGATCGATCTGGCACGGAACTTCCGCCCGACGATCGCGGAAAATGCCGGGAACGTCTGGAACGCCGGCACGCTCGAATGGCTGCCAAGCGATACCTACAGCGTGCGCAGCATTCCGGTCGTCAGCACCAACGAGCCGCTGTGGGAACAGCCGCGCCTGGCCGATGACGTCGAGGCCGGGCGCTACTACCTGCCCAATACCGCGACTGGCGGACGGGAAACCATCGTCACCGCACCGATGGATGCGCACCCGCAATACGTGCTGCAGATGCCAGGGCCGGGCTGGTCACCGCTGCTGGCGGCGGTCGGCACGGCAGGCTTCTTTCTCTTGCTGACGGTGAAGCTGGTGCTGCCTGCGGTATTGAGCGGCGTGCTGGCGATCGTGATGATCTTCAAATGGCTGTGGGGCACAGATCCCGGCCCCTCGCATCCTCCTGCGGACATCGGCGGCATGCGCCTGCCCGTGTACATGACCGGCCCGGATTCTCATGCATGGTGGGCGATGGTGATCCTGATCCTTGTGTCCGGCTCGCTGTTCGCGTCGCTGGTGTTTTCTTACCTGTTCCTGTGGACGGTATCGCCCGACGTCTGGCCCGCCGCCGCAGCGCAACTGCCTGCGGCGGCATGGCCGCTTGCATCGTCGGTATTGCTGGCGGCGAGCAGCGGCTGCGTCGCCTATGCCGGCCGCCGGCTGAAAGTCAATGCATCAGGACGGCGGCCGCTGCACTTCACTCTCTGCCTTGCCATCGCATTGATCATCGCAGCATCGCTGGCCGACTTGTACGGCCAGTGGCAGACCGGCCTGCGGCCGCAGGCAAGCGCCTACGGCGCGGCGGTGTACATGGTCGGCAGCCTGCAGGTCTTCTTCGTCGTGATCGTGGTGACGATGGCGATCTATACCATCGCCCGCTCGTGCAGCGGCCTGCTCGACGGACAGCGGCGCGGCACCTTCGACAACACCATGTTGTTCTGGCATTACACCGTGGTTCAGGGCCTGACCGGCATCGCGCTGATCCACGGCTTTCCGCGCCTGACCGGGTGACGCCAATGAAGCCGCTGCCTTTCAACCGAGCCTTTCTGCGCCTTTTCTCGGCGCCCCTCATTTGGGCCGCGCATTTCGTTACGGTTTATGGCTTCGTAGGCGTCGTCTGCGCGCGTCGGCTGCAGGCTGCTGAATGGCTCGGTATCGGCGTGGCGACATGGGGCGTGGCGATGGCGACGCTGGCGGCGATCGTGGCGGTACTTATGCTGTCGATAAGAAGCGGCCGCAAACAGCCTCCGCAGGACAGCCGCAGCTTCATCCGCTGGACCGGTTCGACGCTCGGCATGCTGTCGATTCTCGCAATCGGCTGGGAAGCATCATCGGTGCTGCTGGTGCCAGCCTGCACTTGATCGTTACCGTCGCATCTCCGGCCGCCTCGACGCGCCCGGCGGCGGGTTGCGCGGATCGTACTGCGGGCTGTGCTCCAGTTCCTCGCGGCTGATGCCGACCACCACCGCGCGCTCGTCCCAGCTCATCTGGTCAATGCGCTGCGGCGAAATCAGCACATGCCTGCCGGGCCACCAGTTGCGCGGATCGACCACCATGTACTGTATCGACCAGTCCTCTTCGTCGAACAGGAAATCCTCGACGTGGCCGACGCTGTCGTCGGTGGTGCGAATCGCATAGCCAAAGACTTCCTTGCTGCTGCGCAGATGCGGGTCGCCGGGTTCGTGCTCCGCCCGCTCGTCTGCCTGATTCAGCTTCTCTTTGTCGGCCATGCTTTCCTCGACGACACCCGGAAACACCGAGTCGCCCCACATATAAGGCCCGGCCCAGTAGTACGGATAGCCGTAATGGCGGTTGATCTCGGCTTCATGCTGGCGCGAGACCGGCTGGTCGGTGTCGATGCCGGGACTGTCCCGCACCTGTTGCCGCGTCAGCTCTGCAAGGACGCTGCGCCGCTTCCAGTCGATAGTGCGTATCGAGATCGGCGAGATCAGCACCTCGCGCTTGCTCAGCCAGTCGCCGGTATCGGCCACCAGATAGCGCACCGCCCACTTTTCATCATCGAAGAAAACTTCGTCGATGGCGCCGACATCGCCGTCGCTCGCCATCACCGTGAAATTCTCAAGTGCTTTTACGCTATGCAATGACATTTCGACATCCTCCATCACTCCAGCGACGACACCGCGCTCTGCACCGCCTCGGCCAGCGTCGGATGGATCTGGATCGCATCCTTCAGCACGGTGTACGGCGCCTTCGCATTCATCAGCGCGACGTAGATATGCACCAGCTCGGACGCTTCGGCGGAAAGCACCGTCGCGCCGAGTATCTGCTGGCTGCCGGCATCGATCACAACCTTGATGAAACCTTCGGTCTCGCCCATCTCGGTCGCCTTGCCGTTGCGCTTCATGTCGAAGCGCGCCACCTTGATATTCTTGCCGGCGTCGCGCGCCTGCGCCTCCGTCATGCCCACCCGCCCCAATTCGGGATCGGTGAACATCGCATACGGCACCACGCGCTCGGTGGTGCGGGAGCCATCGCCGATCAGCTGCGATTCGACGATGCGGAAATCGTCCCACGCGGTATGGGTGAACATTGGCCCGCCACGCACGTCGCCGACCGCCCACACGCCGGGAATGCCGGTGCAAAGCCGCCGGTCCACTTCGAGCGTTCCCTTCGCGGTCGGATGCAGGCCGATGTTTTCCAGCCCGAGGTCGTCGGTATTCGGCTTGCGCCCGACCGCCATGAATACATCCGAGACTGCAAGCGCCTCCGGCTTGCCGTGACAGTCGAGCGACAGCGCAATGCCGTCCTGCTCTTTCCGGAAACCCTGCACCTTCGCATTCATGCGAAATTCGATGCCCTCACCCTCCAGCACGCGACGGATTGCCTCGGAAACCTCTTTATCCTCATGTGCGGCCACCTGCGCGCCGTTTTCGATCACCGTCACGCGCGCGCCCATGCGCCGGTAGAACTGGGCCATCTCCAGCCCGATATAGCCGCCGCCGACCATCGCAAGATGCGCCGGCAGTTCCGGCCGGTCCAGCCAGTTCTCCGCATCGAGATAGTCGATGTCGCGCAAGCCGTCGATATCCGGCACGGCGCTGCGTGTACCGGTGTCCAGCACGACACGGCTGGCGAGAATTTCCTCGTCGCCGACTGCGAGCCGGAATCGCTCCCCGTCCTTGCCTTCGCGTCCGACGAAGCGCGCATGTCCCCGTATCAGCAAGGGATTGCCATTCTCCGAAAAACTGTTCTGCAGGAAGTCGCGCGAGCCCTCGACAATCCTCCTCGCTCGCTCCAGCACTGCCTGCAGATCGGGCCTCACATCAGACACACCGATGCCGAATCCGCCGGCACGCCGCGCCAGATGCGCGATGCGTGCAGAGGCAAGCACCGCCTTGGTCGGCGTGCAGCCGAAGTTCACGCAGGAACCGCCAAGGTGCTTGCGCTCGACCAGCGCAACCCGCTGCCCCGCTTTTGCAAGTGATTTCGACAAGGGCTCGCCAGCCTGCCCGGCACCGATGATGACCACATCGAAGTCCTTCATATCGCACTCTCCTTGGCCTTACTTCGGGCTGCTCTGCCTGCATAACTCCTTCCTGCCCTGGCAGTCGTCCTCCTTCGATCGCTTCCGCGG
>JAEZVM010000002.1 GCA_023420795.1 Pseudomonadota bacterium | reverse complement strand
GAACAACATCATGCTAACGTCCTCCGGCATGCTGTTCGGCTTTAATCGCTCGATTCCGCACATGTTGGGTATTAACATCGGCTTCGGCGTGCTGCTGGCCATGTGCGCAGCGGGCATCGGTAGCCTGATTCTCGCGGTGCCGACCATTCATCTTTTGCTGAAGATCCTCGGCTCCGCCTATCTGCTGTATCTGGCGTGGCAACTGCGCAGCATGGCGTTTGGCAAGGATGAGCAGGGCGCGGCCAGGCCGATGTCGTTTGCCGGCGCGGCACTGTTCCAGTTCGCCAATCCCAAGGCATGGGTGATGGCCGTGACCGGGGCTGCCGCGTTTCTGCCACCGGCACAGCCGGTGTGGGTGGCGATCGCGCTGTTCTGTGCCGTGTTCTGCGCGGTCAACCTGCCGTGCATCGGCGTATGGGCAGGTACCGGGGCTGCATTGCGCCGTTATCTCGCACAGCCGCTCTGGCAACGGATGTTCTGCAGCGTGATGGTGCTGCTGACTGTGTATTCGGCAGTGGCGATCTGGTTCTGAGGAAGAAGATGAGCACAGCGATGACACAGGAAACAAGAGGCATGTGGCTCGGCACGATAGGCGTGGCGATTTTCAGCCTGACGCTGCCGTTCACCCGCATGGCGGTGGCTGAGCTGGACCCGGTGCTGGTCGCGCTGGGGCGGGCGGTGGTGGCGGCAGCCTGCTCGGTATTGCTGCTGTGGTGGCTGGGCGCGCCGCGTCCGACTGCGACGCAGACGCGCGCGTTGCTGGTTACCGCGCTCGGTGTGGTGGTCGGCTTTCCGGTGCTGTCGTCGATTGCGATGCGCTATGTGCCGGCTTCGCACGGCGCGATCGTGATCGGGATACTGCCGCTGGCGACCGCGCTGGTCGGCGCGCTGCGCTTCGGCGAGCGGCCATCGGCGGGGTTTTGGATTGCTGCGCTGATCGGCAGCGGCCTCGTGATCGCGTTTGCGCTGTGGCAGGGCGGGGGTGCCTTGCATGCGGCCGACTTCGCGCTGCTGGGCGCGGTGGTGGCTGCCGCGATCGGCTATGCGGAAGGCGGTCGGCTGTCCCAGACGATGGGCGGCCAGCAGGTAATCTCGTGGGCGTTGGTGCTGTCGATGCCGGTGCTGCTGCCGGTCACACTTTGGCTCGGCTGGCAGCATGGCTTCAGCGCCTCCGCGAAAGCATGGATCGGCTTCGGCTATGTGTCGCTGTTCTCAATGTTCATCGGCTTTTTCTTCTGGTACAAGGGGCTGGCACTGGGCGGCATCGCGCGCGTCGGGCAGGTGCAACTGCTGCAGCCTTTCATGACGCTGGTCGGCGCGGCATTGATTCTCGGCGAGGTGCTGGAGACACGCACCATCCTGTTCGCCGTCGCGGTGATCGCTGTGGTTGCAGTCGGGCGGCGCATGCAGGTAAGGCGATGATGTCATGACCGAAAGACGATTCTGGGACGATCCGTATCTGACGATACTCGATACCACCATCACATCGGTGGTCGGCAACGAAGTCACGGTCGCAGCGACGATCTTCTTCGCCTTTTCCGGCGGACAGGAAAGCGACGCCGGCACCATCGCCGGCGGGCCGGTGCTGCAGGCGCGCAAGGACGACCGGCAAATTGTCTATACGCTGGCCGAAGGGCATGGCCTGCGGCCCGGCGACGCGGTGCGCATGGAAATCGATTGGAACCGGCGCTATCGGCTGATGCGCCTGCATTTTGCCGCCGAACTGGTGCTGGAGCTGGTGTGCCGCCATTGCGGCGCGATCGAGCGGATCGGTTCGCACATCGCGCAGGACAAGTCGCGTATCGATTTCGCGTGGCCGCAGAACATTTCGCCGCTGCTACCTGTGATCGAAACCGAGGTGCAGGCCGTCATCGACGCCGACAGTGCGATCGAATGCGCATTCTCTGACCGGGAAAACTTGCGGCGCTACTGGCAGGTCAAGGGCTTTGCGCGTGTGCCCTGCGGCGGAACGCATCCGCACCGCACCGGCGAAGTCGGCGGCGTCAGGCTGAAGCGCAGGAACATCGGCGGCGGCAAGGAACGGATTGAAATTTATCTCAATGACATGCCTGCCGCACGAATAGCGGTGAATTAATGGTTTTCCAAAAGAAGCAAAGGCAAGCATCAGAGTAAAATCGTCCATTTCCCAATCTGCCGTTCGTTCCGAATAACTTATTTCTGGAGTTGTCCATGTCCCCGACTTCCGTCTATGACAAGCTCAAAGCACTGAACATCGAATTGCCCGCCGTCGCAGCGCCCGTCGCCGCCTATGTGATGCACGCCCGGATCGGCAATACGGTCTTCATCTCCGGTCATATCGCGAAGAAAGACGGCAAGCCGTGGGTCGGGCAGCTTGGCAAGAACATCGGCACGGAAGAGGGCAAGCAGGCCGCCCGCGCGGTGGCGATCGATCTGATGGCGACGCTGCAGGATGCCTGCGACGGCGACCTGAACCGCGTCAAGCGCATCGTCAAGCTGATGAGCTTGGTGAACTCCACGCCGGACTTTACCGAGCAGCATCTGGTCACCAACGGCGCATCCGAGCTGCTGGGCGAAGTGTTTGGTGAGAAGGGCAAGCATGCGCGTTCCGCATTCGGCGTCGCGCAGATTCCGCTGGGCGCATGTGTCGAGATTGACCTGATTGCCGAGATTGACTGACGCGATATATCGAATCCGGATGGCGTGTACCCGACGCCGTTCTTCATGAGGCGCGCCACAAGCGGGCCTGATAACAAGGCGCAAGCCACTATTGATAAATGAGACAAGTATGAAAATGGAAAACCCTGCACCGATCCAATGGCAATTCTCCAAGCGCGCTGAGCAGTTGCAAAGCTCGGTCATCCGCGAAATCCTGAAGGTGACGGTCCGTCCGGAAGTCATCTCTTTCGCGGGCGGCCTGCCGTCGCCGGCGACCTTCCCGGTCGAGCACATGCGTGCCGCCTTCGACACGGTGCTGTCGAATCAGGGCAAGGTTGCGCTGCAATACGGCCCGACAGATGGCTATGGCCCGCTGCGCGAGTGGATTGCTGCCTCGCTGTCGGTTAATGGCGCAAAGATCTCGGCCGAACAGGTGTTGATGGTGTCGGGCTCACAGCAGGGCCTGGATTTGCTGGCCAAGGTGCTGATCGATGAAGGCAGCAAGGTTCTGGTAGAGACGCCCAGCTACCTCGGCGCGTTGCAGGCCTTTTCCGTCTATCAGCCGCGCTTCGAGTCGGTGCCGACCGACGAGAACGGCCTGCTCCCAGAACAAGTTGCTGGTGTTGCGCAAGGCGCGCGCCTGCTGTACGCATTGCCGAACTTCCAGAATCCGACTGGCCGCACGCTGCCAGTCGAGCGCCGCACCGCGCTGGTCGAAACCTGCGCGCGTCTTGGTCTGCCGCTGATTGAGGACGATCCGTACGGCGCATTGAGCTATCGCGGCGAGCCGCTGCCGAAGATGATTGCGATGAATCCGGACGGCGTGATCTACATGGGCTCGTTCTCCAAGGTGCTCACGCCGGGTATCCGTCTTGGCTACGTGGTTGCGCCGCTGCCGCTGGTGCGCAAGCTGGAGCAGGCCAAGCAGGCGGCCGACCTGCACACTGCGCAGCTGACGCAGATGGTGGTGTACGAAGCGATCAAGGACGGCTTCCTCGACAAGCACATCCCGACCATCCGCAAGCTGTATTCCGACCAATGCGATGCGATGCTAGCTGCACTGAAGGAACAC
>JAEZVM010000336.1 GCA_023420795.1 Pseudomonadota bacterium | reverse complement strand
TCCGGCGAAGGCATGCTGGAAGCATTCAAGCAGGTCAGCCTGACCAAGCGCGTCACGATCGAGGAAGCCAAGCGGTACGGCCTGTATCACGAGGACGATCCGGATGCGGCGCTGGCAGTGGGTGAGGACGGTCTTGTCGAGATTTCGCAATGGCGTCATGCGATCGTCAATTTCCCGCACCCTTTACTGAAGCAGGGACTGGTCATCATCGACACGCCGGGCCTGAACGCGATCGGCACGGAACCCGAACTGACGCTGAACCTGATTCCGAATGCGCATGCGGTGCTGTTCATCCTGGCGGCTGACACGGGCGTTACCAAGAGCGATATCGACGTCTGGCGCGACCATATTGGTGGCGGCCCGGCACGTATGGTGGTGCTGAACAAGATCGACAGCATGTGGGACGAGTTGCGCAGTGCTGAAGAAGTGGCGGCGCAAATCGACCGGCAGGTGGAGAGCGTCGCAAGCACGCTGCATCTGGCGAAGGAACAGATCTTTCCGGTGTCGGCGCAGAAGGGGTTGGTCGGGAAGGTCAACCGGGATATCGGATTGCTGGCGAAGAGCCGCCTGCCGGACCTGGAGATTGCTTTGTCGGTTGAACTGATCCCGAGCAGACAGGAAATCGTGCGGGACCAGCTGATTGCCGATGTCGGTGAACTGGCGGCGGCGAAAGTGGGCCTGATCGATGCACGCATCCGCAATGTGGTCGAGCAGCTGGTCGAGCTCAAGGGTTTGCGCGGCAAGAACCAGGCGATCATCGAACACATGATGAAGCGCGTCGAAATGGAAAAGAAGGAATTCGACGGCAGCCTGCTGAAATTGCAGGGAACGCGCGCGGTGTTTACCCGCCTGTCAACGGAAGTGTTTACCAGCCTCGGGATGGATATTCTGAAGGAAGACATACGCAAGACACGCGAGGCGATGGACAGGAGCAAATTCTCCTCTGGCCTGCGGCAGGCGGTGAAGGACTTCTTCTCGCAGATCAAGCACAATCTCGCGCTGTCCGGGCAGAAGACGGACGAGATCACCGAAATGATGAGTGTCATGTACCGCAAGTTCTCCACCGAACACGGTCTGGCGCTATCGACGCCGATGCCGTTTTCTCTCGAAAAGTATCGCAAGGAGATCGAGCTGATCGAAGGCGTGTATCACAAGCAGTTCGGCACCGCAGCGCTACTGACGACGCCGCAGGTGGTGCTGATGACGAAATTCTTCGATTCGATCGCGTCGCGCGTGAAGCAGAGCTTCCTGCAGGCGAACCGGGATGTGGAAGCCTGGCTCAAGGTAGTGATGGCGCCTCTTGAGGCGCAAATCTGGGAGCATCGGACGCAGCTAAAGAAGCGCAAGCAGTCGATCGAACGGATCCATATGGCGACCGACACCCTGGAAGAGAAGGTGGAAGCGCTGGAAACGATGCAGGCGGAGTTCGAGGAGCACAAGCGCAAGCTGCTCGCACAGGAAGCGGAGCTCAGGAAAGCCATTGCCTCCGAACTCGTTGCGCTCAAGGCTGCGGCATAGATGAAACGAGTGGTAAATGCGCCGGCGGCAGAAGCGGCCGGCGTGCAGAATTTTTGCGATCCGGGTTTTTCCGATGCGGTGATCCGCTGGCAGAAGCGCCATGGACGCCATGCACTGCCTTGGCAGAACACGCGCGATGCGTATCGCATCTGGTTGTCCGAGATCATGCTGCAGCAAACTCAGGTGGCTGCGGTCATTCCCTACTATCAGCGTTTCCTGGAGCGCTTTCCCGATGTATTCGTGCTGGCATCGGCCGGTCCCGATGAAGTCATGGCGCACTGGAGCGGCCTCGGCTATTACTCCCGTGCGCGTAACCTGCACCGCTGCGCGCAGCGCATCGTGACTGATTACGGTGGCGTATTCCCATCCGACCCGGAATTACTGGCGGATTTGCCGGGAATCGGCCGCTCAACCGCAGCGGCGATAGCGGCTTTTGCCTACGGCACGCGCGCCGCGATCTTGGATGGTAACGTCAAGCGGGTTTTTTGCCGTGTGTTCGGCATTGAAGGATTCCCAGGCGCCAAGCCGATCGAAGACAAGCTATGGCAACGGGCGGTTGCCTTGCTGCCGCAGCAGGATATCGAAGCATATACGCAGGGCTTGATGGACATGGGGGCAACGCTGTGTACCCGCACCAGGCCGTCCTGCTCGGTCTGCCCGCTGGCGCTGCGCTGCGCTGCTTTTGCTACCGAACGCGTTCATCTGCTTCCGGCACGAAAACCCAAGAAAACAATTCCGGAAAAGAGTACGACGATGCTGGTCATTACCGATCAGAATCATGTGCTGCTGGAGCAGCGCCCGGACAGCGGGATTTGGGGCGGGCTGCTGTCGCTGCCTGAGTTGGACGTTCAACGCGACAGTAATGAGTATCCGGGACTGCCTGACGAGAAGATGATCAATGCGATCGCACTGTTCGGCGTGATGGCCTCATGCGAGCGCTTGCAGCCGTTCTCTCATGGCTTTACTCACTTCAAGCTGCATGTGTCGCCGTATCGCGTCCGTCTGGCGAAGAGGCTGGATATGACCGGAGAAGGGCGTCACGTATGGTATCGGACAGACCGGCTGGCGGAGGCGCCGTTGCCTGCGCCGGTGAAGAAGCTGCTGCTGGCGGTTTTCCGGGATGCGGATTTGCTGAGCTGAGTACGCTCAGGTCGCTTCCGTCCATTCGACCCTGTTGCGCCCCAGCTGTTTTGCACGATACAGGGCGGAATCCGCCCGTGCGATCAGGTCGGTGATCTTCTCGCCGTTACGGTACTGGGCGACGCCGATCGACAGCGAAATATGCTTCTGTGCCAGGATTTTCTGGAAGTCGAGGAAATGCGCATAGACGCGCAGGCGTTCCGCATGCATCACCGCGCCTTTCACCTCGGTGTCCCGCAGGATCTGGATGAACTCATCGCCGCCGTAGCGGCCGAGGGTATCGGTATCGCGGATGCTGTCCAGTGCGACCCGTGCGAATTCACGCAGGATCGTGTCGCCGGTCAGGTGGCCGTGGTTGTCGTTGATTTCCTTGAAGCGGTCGATGTCGATCAGGCAGATAGAAAACGGCGCTGATCGTGTATCGGCGTGCAGTTTGGCCTGCTCGAGTTCGGCCTGAATGTGACGCCGGTTGTGCAGGCCGGTCAACTCGTCGCGGACAGATTTTTCTTCGTAGTGTTCCAGTTGATAGCGGGTTGTCTTCAATAGCTGCCGCAGGTTCTGGATCTGCTTGCCGACGATGATCATCCCGGGCAAGGTCAGCGCAAGCACGAACCAGCGCATCAGATCGGTGCGAAAACCGTAGCTGTAGCTTTGCGCGTCCCCCCGCATCAGGATGATGCCCAGGTAGGCGCTCAGGCATCCGACGGAAAGAAGAGCTAGCGATCCAGTGGAAAGCCGAAAGATACCGAATGAAAAAGCGATAAGGATGAACGGTACCAGCGCGATCTGGGTCGTGCGCTCGACATGAGCGACCGACATCATGATCACGAGTGCGGCCACCAGTTGCGGCAGCATCAGGCTGGATTCAGAAAAACGATTGTTCAGGCCGAACCGGAATGCACCATAAAAGAGCATTACGACGCAGAATACGGCCGCAACGACACCGATGAAACTCGTTTCTTCGACAAATCCCTGCCGGTAAAACGCATATAGGCTGAGTATGTATAGCAGCGAGATCAGCACTATCGGCGATATCTCCGGCATGCGCGCAAACGGCATGGTTTTGCGGCGATTGATGGAATCGGACCGCAAGGTCTCGCGTGCGTCATCCAATAGCATACGATTAGCGCTCAAGGTAGTCCCGATGCGACTTGGCGGGAGATTGCGGGTGGTTTCGCAAAAGTGAAAAATGACAACCCGCTATTTATCCTACGGATGTCAGTGGATGATATTGCGAAGCAACAAATGAAAGGCAAAAACATGACGGGCGTCAAAAATCGCCGGTCATGCCGTAGCGTTCAAGAAGGAAGTTGTTGCTTGATTAACTAAGGCTCGGAAGAGCCGTTCAGATGATCTGGTGCTGTTGCAGATACTGGTGAACGATGGAAAGGCGGCTCTGTGCATCGTTCAGTTCCAGCAGCTTCTGTCGTGCTTTCAATGGAATAGGCAGAATCTCGCACCAGCGATTGGCGACCCAGCCGGCATTCTCAAGCTGCAAGGGCTGGGGGAATGGGCTGTGAAAGGCATCACCCTGTTCTGCATAAGCTTTGGCATCGATATCGTCGATCACGATCTTCAGGGTTTTCGCACATTCAACATGAATCGAGCTAATTGGTCCTACGGTATCGGCCGGAATCATTTCGATGCGCGCTTCGAGCCGCTGGTCAGGCAATACTCGGGTTTCGAGAATGCGGAAGCGTTCGCCGCCTTGCGTATGCAGCATCATGACGCCGAGATTTTGCATGTCCCAGTCTGTGATGCGCGCGATACAGCCGACCGCTTCCGGTTCGGCTGCTGCACCCACTTCCTGACCGCTTTTGATCAGCACGACACCGAACGGC
Source organism: Pseudomonadota bacterium (assembly GCA_023420795.1). Classification (GTDB taxonomy): domain Bacteria; phylum Pseudomonadota; class Gammaproteobacteria; order Burkholderiales; family Burkholderiaceae_D; genus Noviherbaspirillum. The sequence goes on along the minus strand of JAEZVM010000336.1, from coordinate 1,886 downwards.
GCCTCGCGCTTCATGCATTCACGCACCATGTCGATGTAGCGCGTCTCGAATACTTTGAGCGGAAGGATGCCATCCGGGAAGAGCACTGTCTTCAGCGGAAACAGCGGGAGCCAAGCGTCGTTCTGTGTCATGACTTCAGTTCAGTTCCCGATGTCGCAGCAGCACGCGCTCGGAAGAATGGAAGTGCTTAGCCAGTTGCTCGACCATATATACAGAGCGATGTTGGCCGCCCGTACAGCCGACGGCGACTGTCAGGTAACTGCGATTGTCGCTCTTGAACGCCGGCAGCCATTTCTCGATGAAGCTGCGTATGTCGGCGAGCAGCTCGATAGCAGCAGACTGCGTTTCCAGGAAGGCGATGACCGGTTCGTCGCGCCCGGTGTAGGGACGCAGGCTGGTGTCGTAAAAAGGGTTGGGCAGGACACGCACGTCGAACACCAAATCGGCATCCAGCGGGACGCCGTACTTGAAGGCGAAGGATTCGAACAGAAGCGTCAAGGGTGCGCGCTCGGTTCCGACCAGATCCTTGATCCAGGCGCGCAGCTTGTTGGCGCTGAGCCCAGAGGTGTCGATCACATGGCCGATCCTCTCGATGGCGGACAGCATTTCTCGTTCGCGCAGGATGCATTCGGTAAGAGTCGGCTGGTCACCCGATGCTTGCCCTGGCTGCAGCCGATGGGATAGCGGATGGCTGCGCCGCGTTTCGGAGAAGCGCGTGATAAGCGATTCGGTCTTGGCGGTCAGGAAAAGCACCTTGACGTCGTGTCCCTCATCCTTCAGACACCGGATATCGGCGGGCAGACTGGCCAATGAATCGGCGCTGCGTACATCCATTGCCACCGCTAGCGTTGTTTCGCCGTCTTCGAGGCGGGTTGCGACCAGTTGGCGCAGCAGCTTGGGCGGCAGGTTATCGACGCAGAAGTAGCCGGCATCTTCGAGCGCATTCAGCGCGACAGATTTTCCGGAGCCCGAGATGCCAGTGATGAGGATAATGCGCATAAGGCCAATGATACCCCAAGCATCAGCGGCCGGCCGCGAATGGGCGTGACTGCCGCAGGGCTATTCGCTGCCCATCGCCTTTTGCTGCCGCTCCATGAATTCCTTGAGCGTGTCGATGCCGCGCAACTGAAGAATCGTGTTGCGTACAGCAGCTTCCAGCAGAACCGCGAGGTTGCGGCCAGCCTCGACGGGAATGATCACCTTGCGGATAGGCAGGCCGAGCACTTCTTCGGTCTGGGAGTGCAGCGGCAGGCGTTCGTAGTTCTCTTCCAGGGTGCTGCGGCGCACGAGATGCACGATCAGTTTCAGGCGCATTTTCCGGCGCACTGCGGTTTCGCCGAAGATGGTCTTGATATCCAGCAGCCCAAGGCCGCGCACTTCCAGCAGATTCTGCAGCAGTGGCGGGCAGCGTCCCTCGATCATGTTGGGCGCGATGCGGGAAAACTCGACCGCATCATCCGCGACCAGCCCGTGATTACGTGAAATCAGTTCCAGACCGAGTTCGCTCTTGCCTAGGCCGGACTCGCCGGTAATCAGCACGCCAACGCCCAGCAAGTCCATGAATACGCCATGCATCGTGATGTGCTGCGCCAGTTCCTTGGACAGATAGACCCGCAGGTAGTCGATTACCTGTGCAGCCGGCAGCGGCGTGGAGAACAGCGGTATGTTCTTCTCCTCGCACACCTGCAGGATGTAAGGGGGCGTTTCCAGCCCCTGGGCGATGATGAATGCGGGCGGCTCGCCATTCACCAATTCTTCAGTCTGGTACTTGCGCGAGGCGGGAGAGAGCTTGTTGTAGTACTGGATTTCCTGATGTCCGAACACCTGCAGGCGGCCGGGGTGAATCAGGTTCAGGTGGCCGACCTGGTCGGCGGCGGAAGTGGCAT
>JAEZVM010000310.1 GCA_023420795.1 Pseudomonadota bacterium | reverse complement strand
GCCGTCCTACATTCAGAATCCAGATCCGTTTCCGCAACGCGAACTGTGCAGCTATAACACTGAAGGCTTCGCTTGTACTGTTCCCGCTGGACATTACTTCATGATGGGGGATAATCGGGACAACAGTCTGGACAGTCGCTTCTGGGGCTTTGTATCGGAAGATAATGTTGTCGGAAAGGCATTTTTTGTCTGGATGAACCTCGGCGACTTCAAGCGCATTGGTAGCTTCGAATAAATAACAGGGAGATCATAAATGAGCTCACGACCCCTCAATCGGCAGCACGGACTCTCGCTGGTAGGTTTCATGTTTGTCATCGCCATAGCAGCCGTTCTGGCGGTTCTGGGAATGAAGGTCGTTCCTTCCGTTATTGAGTATTCGGCAATTAAAAAGGCGATTGTGAAGGCCAAAGAGATGGGGACAACTCCCATCGAGATTCAATCATCATTTGATAAGCAGGCTACGACGGGCTACATTGACTCGGTGAGCGGCAAGGATCTGGAAATCACAAAGTCGGACAGTGGTTTTGAGGTCAGCGTCGCTTACCAAAAAAAGATTGAGCTGGTCGGCCCTGCCAGCCTAGTGATCGATTATGTTGCCACGACCGAAAGCCGCAGGCTGGCAAAGAGGGGCGAGTAAGGATTATCCGGAAGCAGATCTAGATGGATTTCAAGTTATTGCAAAACCGGCTGGGCCATGCTTTCAGGGATGCTGCATTGCTGCAGCAAGCCTTGACGCATCGAAGCCACAGCAGTTTGCATAACGAGCGCCTTGAATTCCTCGGCGATTCCGTTCTGAACTGTGTAGTGGCTTCCCTGCTGTTCGAACGTTACAGCAAGATAGACGAAGGCGACCTTTCCCGACTGCGCGCCAATCTCGTCAAGCAGCAATCGCTCTACGAGATTGCACAAAGGCTTGAACTGTCGCAATTCCTGCGTCTCGGTGAAGGGGAACTCAAGTCGGGGGGATTTCGCCGTCCTTCGATTCTGGCCGATACGCTGGAAGCGCTCTTTGGTGCCATTTTCCTGGATGCCGGTTTTGATGCAGCGCGGGACGTGATTCGCGCGCTTTACATCCCCATTCTCGATACCGTCGATCCAAAGACGCTTGGCAAGGATGCAAAGACCTTGCTGCAGGAATACCTGCAAGGCAAGAAGATGGCACTGCCGCAGTACAACGTCGTGGCTACTCATGGCGCAGCCCACAACCAGGAATTTGAAGTCGAATGCTTGGTGCCCAAGCTCGATATTCAGGTGTTCGGTACTGGCGGTAGTCGCCGTGCCGGAGAGCAGGCCGCAGCCAAGCTGGCGCTGGAAGCCGTCCAGAATGCGCTGAAAACCGCCTCTTCGGCACGCAAGAGCAAGCCGCGTGCTTCGCAGCTCAAGCTGGCGGGGATTGCAACGATACAGCCGGATGCCCCGGTGGAAGCTGCTTCCAAGCCGACCGTCAAGGCAGCGGCAACCGCGGATGGCAAGGCGGATACAGGACAGGGCGCGTTGGACCTAAGTACCGAGACAAAGGTGGACGGCAAGCCGGCTTCCCCGGCTCCAGCTGGCACGGGTTCCCAACTCACCCCGGCAAAGCCGGATGATCCTACCGCTCCAGTCGCTCCCTCACAATCGAAAACTGCATGACATTATCTGACGCTTCTCCTGATTTCCGATGCGGCTACATTGCAATCGTCGGCCGCCCCAACGTCGGTAAATCCACGCTGATGAATGCGCTGATCGGCGCCAAGGTCAGCATCACATCGCGCAAGGCGCAAACCACGCGACACCGCATCACCGGCATTCAGACAAGGGAAACGGCGCAGTTCGTGTATGTCGATACACCTGGCTTCCAGACGCGGCATGCGAATGCGCTGAACAAGACCTTGAACCGCACCGTCTCCAACACCCTGACCGCGGCGGACGTCGTGCTGTTCATCGTCGAGGCCGGCAGCTACGGTCCTGCGGACAAGCAGGTTGTGGCGCTGCTCCCGAAGAACGTGCCGTGCATTCTGGTCATCAACAAGTCGGACCGCGTCAAGGACAGGGCGGTCATGTTGCCGTTTGCGCAGCAGGTCGCTGCGGAACATGATTTCGCAGCGGTCGTGCCGGTCTCCGCGAAGCAGCACGACAAGCTTGACGCGCTGGAAGGCGAAATTCGGAAATACCTGCCCGTGAATCCTCCTATTTTCGGCGAGGATGACATCACTGATCGCAGTGAAAGATTCCTTGCGGCCGAAATCGTACGGGAAAAAGTATTCCGTTTTGTCGGCGACGAGCTGCCGTACACCAGCACGGTCGTAATCGAGAAGTTCGAGGAAGAGGGCAATCTGCGCCGCATTTTTGCCGCCATTCTGGTCGAGCGCGATAGCCATAAGGCGATGGTGATCGGCCAGAAGGGCGCCAAGCTCAAGGAAATTTCCACACAGGCCAGGCTCGATATGGAAAAGCTGTTTGACGGCCCGGTCTATCTCGAAATCTGGGTCAAGGTAAAGTCGGGCTGGGCGGACAACGAAGCAGGCCTGCGCGCATACGGTTACGAGTAGGCGTCCGACCAGGCCGCAACAAGCGCGAAATCCGGAACTCGTTCAGATATGCCGCCGCTTAACATCAATAGCGATATGCGATCGGAAGATCGGCCGGTTGAGCCTCTCATGCCGGTCGCTGAATCCGCAGTGCAGCCGGAAGCGCTGAAATCACGCGCCGGCGGCGGTGCGGCGCGAGCGAAATCGATCGAGAAGGAACACCGGGTCGCCGGCCAGCCTGGCTTCGTGCTGCATAGCTATCCCTACAAGGAAACCAGCCTGATCGTCGATGTGTTTACACGCGACTATGGCCGGATAGCCCTGATTGCCAAGGGCGCCAAGCGGCCGCACTCCCGGCTGCGCGGCGTGCTCCAGACCTTTCAGCCCTTATCCGTGGGCTGGGCCGGAAAGGCGGAAGTTCGCACCCTGACCTCAGCCGAGTGGATCGGCGGATTGTTGCCTCTGGAGAAGTCCGCGCTGCTGAGCGGTTTTTATCTGAACGAACTGCTGGTGAAGCTTCTGGCGCGCGACGACCCGCATCCGGCGCTGTTCGATCATTACATTGCAACGCTCAACCAGCTTGGGCATGGCGAACCCGTTCCCATCGTGCTGCGCAAGTTCGAACGCGCGTTGCTGAAGGAAACCGGCGTCGGCGGCGATTTTTCGAGGTGTGCCGCAACAGGTGATCCGGTCGAGGCCGAGCGGATTTATGTGGTTGACCCGGAGCGCGGTCCCCGGCCTGCGTATCCGGCAGATACAGCTCCCCGGGTGTCCGGCAAGACCCTGCTCGACATGGAGCGGGAAGACTATGCCGATGCCGCGACGCAAACGCAAAGCAAGTTCCTGATGCGTTTCCTGCTTGCGCATCATCTCGGTGGCGCACCGCTCAATACGCGGCAGATTCTGATAGATTTGATGCAGTTATAAGCCAATATTCATCCCATGAGCCTCTTACATCCCCATACCCCGGTGATCGATCTCGGCGTCAATATCGATCATGTCGCGACCTTACGCAATGCGCGCGGTACTGTCTATCCCGATCCGGTGGAGGCTGCCTTGCTTGCAGAAGAGGCGGGCGCCGACTGCATCACCCTGCATCTGCGCGAGGACAGGCGCCATATCAAGGATGCCGACGTGGAAGCGATCCGTTCGCAACTGCGCACCCGCATGAATCTGGAGTCGGCAGTGACGCGCGAAATGATCGATTTCGCCTGCCGTATCAAGCCGCAGGATGTCTGCCTGGTGCCGGAACGCCGCAATGAAGTTACGACCGAGGGCGGGCTGGATGTCGTCAGGTACTTTGCCGATGTGCAGGCCGCAGTCAGGCAATTGCAGGCGGAAGGCATACGCGTCAGCCTGTTCATCGATGCCGACAACGAACAGATCCGGGCCGCCGCCGAGACAGGCGCGCCGGTGATCGAAATCCATACCGGCCGATACGCCGATGCGCAGACGGAAAGCGACCAGCAGCAGCAACTCGAACGGGTCCAGGCCGGCGTGCTGGAAGGCGTCAAGCAGGGGCTCAAAGTCAATGCCGGACACGGCCTGCATTACACCAATGTGCAAGCGATCGCCGCGATTCCCGAAATCGCGGAACTGAATATCGGTCACGCGATCGTGGCGCAAGCCATCTTTGACGGCTGGAAGAACGCCATCAAGGAAATGAAGGCAATCATGATCGCTGCGCGCCTGGGTGTGCACAAGAAATGATTTACGGCGTCGGCACCGACATCATCCAGATTTCGCGCATCGAGGCCGCGTTGGCGCGGCATGGGGAGCGTTTCGCGGAAAAGGTGCTAGGTCCGGAGGAACTGGATAAGTATCGCCGCCGCAAGGCGAAAGTCGAGGTGCGCGGATTGCGTTTTCTCGCCACGCGCTTCGCCGCCAAGGAGGCGTTCTCGAAGGCGATCGGCCTCGGCATGCATATGCCGATGACCTGGCGTTCGATGCAGACGCTCAACGCCCCAAGCGGAAAACCGGTGGCGGTAACCAGCGGTGCACTGAAGGAATTCATGGAACAGAACGGGCTAACCGCGCAGATATCGATTACCGATGAGGCGGATTACGCGGTCGCCTTTGTCATAGTGGAGAAGAAATGAAAGAACATGCGGCAAACACGAACACGGGCCTCGGCCCGGTCATGCTTGATGTCGTCGGCACCTCGCTAACGAAAGACGACATCCGGCGCATCCGGCATCCGCTCACTGGTGGTGTCATCCTGTTTGCCCGCAACTACGAGAACCGCAAACAGCTCACCGCGCTGACGGACGCGATCCATGCGGTCCGCCCGGGTGTGCTGATCGCGGTCGATCATGAAGGTGGCCGAGTGCAGCGATTCAAAACCGACGGATTCACGAAGCTTCCGCCGATGCGCA
>JAEZVM010000240.1 GCA_023420795.1 Pseudomonadota bacterium | reverse complement strand
GCTCGAAGATGACAAGCCGACATTGCCGTCCGTCGTTTTTTTCAACGCGGACGACAATGCGGTGAGGTTCGGCCGCGCGGCACTCGCGGATTATCTTGCCGGTCATGAGGGGCGCCTGATGCGCTCGCTCAAGAGCCTGCTCGGCACCAGCCTGATCGATGGCCAGACCGAAGTGCAGGGCCGTGCCTTGCCGTTTCGCGAACTGCTGGCGCAGTTCGTGCGCGAGCTGAAGCGGCGCGCCGAACTGGCCGCCGGAAAATCGTTTACGCAGGCGGTGTTCGGACGGCCGGTCCACTTCGTCGATGACGATGCCGCAGCCGACAAGCTGGCCGAAGATACCTTGCTGGAAGTGGCGCGAGCAGCCGGATTCAATGAGGTCGCGTTCCAGTACGAGCCGATCGCCGCTGCGTTCGATTATGAATCAGGCATCAATCGCGAAGAACTGGTGCTGATCGCCGACATAGGCGGCGGCACCTCGGATTTTTCACTGGTACGGCTGTCGCCGGAACGTGCGAAAAAAAGCGACCGGCGCGACGACATCCTCGCCACCGGCGGCGTGCATATCGGCGGCACCGACTTCGATAAATACCTCAGCCTGGCGTGCGCGATGCCGCTGCTCGGACTCGGCACGCGACTGAACAGCAATAACGAGGTGCCGTCGAGTTATTACTTCAATCTCGCTACCTGGCATACCATCAACTTCGCTTATACCCACAAGGTCTGGCGCGAACTGCAGGATGTGTATCGCGATGCGCGCGAGCGCGACAAGCTGGCACGCCTGCTGCAGCTGATCGAGCAGCGCGACGGCCACTGGTTGGCGCTGAAGGTTGAGGAAGGAAAGATCGCGCTGTCCGGGCAATCCGAGACGCAATCGCATCTCGATCGTCTGGCGTCCGGTTTAATGCTGCCCTTGCAACGCGCCACATTCGATGCCGCCATCGAACACCTCGTGACCAGCGTCGGGAATACGGTGAGCCGCTTGCTGGATGATGCCGGCGTGAGCGCTGATGCAGTCGATACTGTTTTCTTTACGGGCGGCTCCAGCGGCGTGCCGTTGTTGCGTGAAAGGATTGCTGCGCAATTGCCCAGCGCGCGTCGCGTCGAAGGCGATCTGTTTGGCAGCATTGGTGCGGGGCTGGCAATCGATGCCGCAAGAAAATTCGGCTGACGACGCGGAAGGCGTTGCTTATGGCGCAGTCTTCCGCATGAAACAATCGGTCACATTTCCACGCAAACTTTGATAGCGGCCTGGTATCGAACATCAACACATCCATACGGAAAACGCACAACTGATCCGTACATTTCTTCTGTGATCTATCTGCTCCGAGGGTAGTCATGAAAAAATCGAAGAAGACTTTCAGCCTCATTCTTTCGCTCGCACTGAGCCTGGGAACAAGTGCATGGGCGGGTTCTTCCGGAAAAGACGAATCCGATTCCGACAAGGCGGCAAAGCCCGCGCTGGACCGCTCCGGCAAGCCACGCACTGGCGAAGCCTCGTATTACGGCAAGAAATTCCACGGCAAGACGATGGCCGACGGCACGCCGATGAATCCGGAAGCCAATATCGCGGCGAGCAGGACTTTGCCTTTGGGTACCAAGGCCAGAGTCACTAATCTGGAAAACGGCAAGAGCGAAGTCGTCGAAATCCGCGATCGCGGCCCGTATGTCGATGGCCGCATCGTCGATGTGTCGCCGAAGGTGGCGGACAAGCTGGACATGAAGGAGGATGGCGTGGCACCGGTGGTGGTTAAGCCCATCGAAGTGTCACCGCCGAAGGGCAGCGCGGGCGCGTCCTCCGGCCGATAACGAACCTGATTCCTACTCCTTGTAATAGACGACCTGATGGCTGCTGGCCAGCAGTGCGCCGTCCGCGCTCCATATCTCAGCACTTTGGTCGAAAAAGCCTTTCCCGAAATGCAGTCCGCGCGCCACGCCCAGCAGCGGCGCCGAGCCCTGTGCGCTCAACTGTGCGGCATCGGCATGGAAGTAAGTGGTGAGCGCCACGGTGCCGGCGGCAATCCACTTCGGGCGGCGCACGAAGATGCGCGGGAAGAAGGCGTCGCAGATCGCCGCCAGTGACAGGAAGTCGAGCGGGCGCGGCGGCTGGTCGCGTATCCACAAGCGCGTCTGCGACGGGTGGCCGGCGGTATCGTTCATGCCCAGCCCGCCGTCGATGAAGCGCATGTCATAGCTGGCCGTCCAGGCCGCCTGCGGCACTGCCGGTGCCTGCGTCAGGCTGTCAGCCGGCGGCACCTGCGGGAACTGCGCATCGGTCGCGCCCCAGGTGTCGCGCCGGATTGCCGTGACGGCGGTGGCGAAGGCAGCGACCTGGTCGGCCTGGATCAGCTCGACCAGCCAGTGCTGCGTGGTGCGGTTGGTGCGCATCGGCCTCGCGTGAACCGAGAAGCCGCCATCTGCGATCGGCGCGGCGTAATGCACGGTCAGGGAAGTCGGGTCGCCGAGCCTGGCCGGATGGCACATGATGGCGTTGAGCAGGGTGGCGCCGATGACGCCGCCGAAAGGCCCCACCATGTTGGCATAGGCCGGGCTGGTGTGGCCGGTGTAGATGCCGGTCTCGCCCGGCGAGAGCGCGATGGCGGCGTCGAATACGTGCGTCGATGTGCTGGTTGTCTCCATGCCTGTCCTTGTCCGGTTGACGTGAAAGCCTGCTGGTTCTGCTGCGCTCGGGATGGCCGCGCATTATTTATGATGCAACAGTGCTAGTTTGCCAGATAAGCCGGGATGGTGATTTATCCGGCGGCAGGCTGCATCACCGGATTCAATAGTCGGTGGTGATGGTCAGGTGATACGGTATCGCGCCGCATGCATGCCGGTTTTGCCACAGCACATTCACCATCGCATGTTCGGACACGCCCAGATGCTGCGCCATCGCCTGCGCGCCCAGCACGGTGGCGGACCGGATCGCTCGCTCTTCGCTACTGTCGCGCAGGATAAGCGTGTGGCGGTCGATCTTCGCCGCCAGTTCGGGCGCGAAGCGCAGCACTTTGATCGAGCGCATCACGCGCGGCATCTGGTAGCTGGCGGCGACGGTGATGTCGCAATCGACATGAACGCCCTGTTCCATCAGATAGCCGGCGTACCACATCACCGCCAGCTGCGCGCGCATGAGGTAAGCGTCCTGCCCGTACGCCATCGGAAAACGCCGCGCCAGCCGCTCGGCTTCGTCGGAAGTCAGCAGTCCGGTACTGCCGGCGGCAACCAGCTCCGCAGCTGCCTGTTCGAGCTGGTCGCCGAACAGGACTTCACGCAGGAACTGCGCGCGGCGGCGCGGCATCGGAATATCGCCCATGGCATCGATCACCGCCTGTTCCTCGCCCGAGCCGAGCCGCTCGCGCAGGCGCACCGGCGCCAGCTCGTCGCCCCATGCCTCGTCCAGCGCCGCTCTCAGGCCATGTGCGCCGCCCTCGTTGCGCCAGTGATAGCGCGCCACGCCTTCCGGCGTCGGTGTCCAGAACATGAAGTTCAGGCTGTTGAGCACGATGCTGTATGCGGCCGCACTTTCCCGCGTCTGCCCGGCCGGCTTGCCGAACAGGCCGACCGTCATGTGGCTGAAGCGGTCGGCGCGGGCGGGAAGACGGGCGATCGCTTCGTTGTCGATGCCGACCAGATCGGGCTGGTAGTCGAAGCGCGCCTGTGTGATCAGGCGTTCTTTGGCGCTTTGTTGTTTTTTCATTGCTGCTCCGGAAAGGGTAGCGGCAAGAATACTCGACTCCGTCGCGTTTTCCTACATTTCGTAGGGTTTTTGAGAAGGGCTTATCCGCGCTCCCCGCACAGCACCTTGTGATGAAAGGCGATGTGATCCTGCATGAAGCTCGACACGAAGTAGTAGCTGTGGTCGTAGCCGGGCTGCATGCGCAGCGTCAGCGGCTGCCCAGCTTCTTTGCAGGCTGCTTCCAGTTCCGGCGTCAGTAGCTGCTCCTGCAGGAACTGGTCGTCCGTACCCTGATCGATGAGAATGCCGATCGGGAAAGGCGTGCTGCGACGCCTGATTAATGCGGAGGCATCGTGTTCGGCCCATGCGTTCCGGTCGTCGCCGAGATAGCGGCTGAACGCCTTCTGGCCCCATGGGCAGCGTGTCGGCGAAGCGATCGGCGCAAACGCGGATGCCGAACGGTAGCGCTGCGGATGACGCAGCGCCAGCGTCAGCGCGCCGTGCCCACCCATCGAATGGCCGAAGATGCCGACGCGTTCCGGGTCGGCATTGAACTGCGAGAACACGATGTCATGCAGTTCTTCGGTAATCCAGGACTCCATGCGAAAGCGCGAGTTCCAGGGGGGCTGCGTCGCATCCAGATAGAAGCCCGCGCCTTCGCCGAAGTCCCACTCCGCCGTTGCGCCTTCGATGCCGGTGTTGCGCGGACTGGTGTCGGGCGCGACCAGCATGATGCCGTACTGCGCCGCCCAGCGCTGCGCGCCGCCTTTGATCATGAAGGTCTCTTCGGTGCAGGTCAGGCCGGCGAGATAGAACAGTACCGGCACCGTCTCATGCTCTTCCACCTGCGGGTGATAGACGGAAAAGCGCATTGGCAGGCCGATGGTTTCGGAATCATGGCGGTAGAAACCCTGTACGCCGCCGAAGCATGCATGTTCGCTGAGTTCTTCAATCATGTGCGCTCCGCTTAGTAGAGCACCACGGAACGGATCGATTCGCCCTTCTTCATCAGGTCGAATCCTTCATTGATGCGTTCCAGCGGCAAGGTATGGGTGATCAGGTCGTCGATGTTCAGCTTGCCTTCCATGTACCAGTCCACGATTTTCGGCACATCGGTACGGCCACGCGCACCACCGAAGGCTGAACCTCTCCACTGGCGTCCGGTGACGAGTTGGAACGGCCGCGTGCTTATCTCTTCTCCAGCGGCGGCCACGCCGATGATGAAGGACTGGCCCCAGCCCTTGTGGCAGCATTCGAGCGCCTGCCGCATGACGCCAACATTGCCGATGCATTCGAACGAGTAATCGGCGCCGCCGTCGGTGAGCTGAATGATGTGGTCCACCACGTTGCCCGTTTCCTTCGGATTGACGAAGTGGGTCATGCCGAAGCGGCGGCCGATCTCGGCGCGCGCCGGATTGATATCGATACCGACGATCATGTCCGCACCCACCATGCGCGCTGCCTGGATCACGTTCAGGCCGATGCCGCCCAGCCCGAACACCACGACGTTCGCGCCCGCTTCCACCTTCGCCGAGAACACGACCGCGCCCACGCCCGTGGTCACGCCGCAGCCGATGTAGCAGGCCTTGTCGAACGGCGCATCCTCGCGGATCTTCGCCACGGCTATCTCGGGCACGACGATGTAGTTGGAAAACGTCGATGTGCCCATGTAATGGAAGATAGGTTTGCCGTTGAGCGAGAAGCGCGAGGTCGCATCCGGCATCAGCCCCTTGCCCTGCGTCGCGCGTATCGCCTGGCAGAGATTGGTCTTTTGTGACAGGCAGAACTTGCATTGCCGGCATTCCGGCGTGTACAGCGGAATCACATGGTCGCCCTTCGCCACCGAACTCACGCCGGGGCCGGTATCGACCACTATGCCCGCGCCTTCATGGCCTAGCACAGTGGGAAAGATGCCTTCCGGATCAGCGCCGGAGAGCGTGTAATAGTCGGTGTGGCAGATGCCGGTCGCCTTCACTTCGATCAGCACCTCGCCGGCCTTCGGCCCGGCCAGTTCCACTTCTTCCACGGCGAGCGGTGTGCCTGCCTGCCATGCGATTGCGGCTTTGCTTTTCATATCTGGCAACCTTTTCGTCTTTGGGCGAACAGGTTTTAAGACTGCGGATGCGGCGGCGAGTTGCACTTCATGCAGTATGCGCTCTGTATGCAGGCAAACACTTGGCGTGCAGTATCATTCAGAAGCGTTCTGTTTTCCTGCCGGAGTACCGATGAAACTGAAGTATTTGTCTTTTGTGCTCGCCGCTTCCGTCGCAGCATCCGCGCTCGCCGCGCCAGCCGCCTGGTACAAATGGCGCAGCAAGCTGAACGGCACAGTGGTCTGTGCGCAGGTGATGCAGGGGGAATGGGAAAAGGCCGCAGGGCCGTTCAAGGATGCGCACTGCGAACGGCCGGGCAAGCCCGGCTAGTTCGCAGTTTCAGAAGAGATTCAATCCCTTCAGCATCACGGCAAGAATCAGCAGCGGAGAGACATAGCGCAGCAGGAAGAACACCACGCGAGCCAGTCCTTCATTTTGCAGCCGGCCATTATTCGAGACCGCCTGGCTGAATCGGGCGAAGCCCCAGACCCAGCCGACGAAGAGCGCGATGAAGATGCCGCCTGCCGGCAGCAGCAGGTTGGACGACACAAAGTCGAACAGATCGAAAATATTCAAGCCGAACAGCTTGAAGTCGGCGAGCGTGCTGTTGGTCAGCGCACAGGCCGAGCCGGTCACGCCCAGTAGCGCGAGAGTCAGCATCAGCGCCCGAGGCCGCGAGAGGCCGAAACGCTCGTGAATGATGGCAACCGGCACTTCCAGCAATGACAGCATCGCGCCGGTTGCGGCGACGGCGGTCAGCACGAAGAAGATCACCATGAGCACCTGCCCGAACGGGATCTGTGAGAACACCGCAGGGATGGTGATGAACACCAGTGCCGGCCCGGCGGCGGGCTCGAAGCCGAAGGTGAACACGGCGGGAAAGATCGCGATGCCGGCCAGCAGCGACACGCACAGGTCCGCGCTCATCACGCGGAAGGTAGTGGCCGGTATGTTCTGATCGTCACGGAAATAACTGCCATAGGTCATCATCGTCCCCATGCCGATCGACAGCTTGAAGAACGCCAGCCCCATCGCGGTCAGCACCACCGAGGCAGTGATCTTGCTGAAGTCGGGGTTGAACAGGAAGGACAGGCCTTCGACCGCCTTGTCGAGCGACAGGCTAACGCCGCACAGCAGCAACAGCAGCAGGAACAGCAGCGGCATCAATTTCTTGGTCATCGCTTCGATGCCCTTGGCCACGCCCAGCAGCAGGATGCCGCCCATACTGGCTAGCACCAGCCATTGCCACAGCAGGGATTGCAGCGGGTCGCTGATGAGCGCGCCGAATGCCGCCTCGGTAACCTGCCGGTCGCTGCTGAGGATGGAGCCGCCGATCGCCTTCGCCACGTAGGCGAAGACCCAGGCCACCACTTCCGAATAGAAAGACATGATCAGGAAGGCAGCCAGCATGCCGGAAGCACCGATCAGCCACCACGGCTGCCCACGGGGCGCCAGTGTCTGCAGCGCCGTGATCGGGTTGGCCTTCGCCTGCCGACCCAGCGTGATCTCGGCGATCATCACCGGCAGGCCGATCAACAACGTTGCGATGAAATAGACCAGCAGGAAGCCGGCGCCGCCGTTGGCGCCGGTCAGGTAAGGGAATTTCCAGATGTTGCCGAGGCCTACTGCCGAGCCGAGCGTTGCGGCGAGCACGCCGAAGCCGGTTGTGAATCCTTCGCGCTTTGCGTGTGCTTGCCCGCTCATGCCACTCTCTCTTTAAGCGGAGGGCTGATCGACGTCGCCCTTGGCGATGCAGGCAGCGGCGGTAAACAGCACGTCGCTCGACGAGTTCAGCGCGGTTTCCGCGGAGTCCTGCAGCACGCCAAT
>JAEZVM010000227.1 GCA_023420795.1 Pseudomonadota bacterium | reverse complement strand
TTTGCTTGATAAAGGTTAAGGATAGGGGGAATTGCGCCGTCTATTCTCCGTTTGGGTAGTTGACATTGAGCAATCTTTTTCGGGTAAAGTCCTGAGATTGCCGCAGACCGGCTACGCCGTAGGCGTGCGCCGGCTCAGCCGTTAAAAACTACAAGGGGATACAACGGAATGTTCAGAAATCTCAGCATCAGGCTGCGCCTGATCTTCGTCGTCAGCCTGTTATCGGTAATGTGCATCACCGGCGGTGTGATCGGCCTTACCAGTCTCTACGTGGCTAATAATTCCTTGCAGGTCAACTATGAGGATCGGCTGGTCCCGATGGGCAAGCTGGACCACATCATCCGGCTGATCAACCGCAACCAGCTCGCGATTGCGCAGGCGCTTACCGATGATCCGGCCAATGCGGCCAAGGAGATGGACAGCGTCGAAAAGCGCATCGAGGAAATCAACAAGGTGTGGGAAGCCTACATGACGGAAGCGGCCGCAGACATGTCGGCCGACGAAAAGGCGCTCGCGGACAAGTTCATCGACAATCGCAGGAAGTTCGTCGCAGAAGGCCTGAAACCAGCGATCGCCGCGCTGCGCGCCAATGACATCGCGCAGGCGACCACCATCATGCGCGGCCCGATGAATACGCTGGTCGCGCCGGTATCCGAAGGCGCGAATACGCTGATGCAATACCAGCTAGACACCGCGAAAAAGGAATTCGAAAAGAACCAGACGATCTATCGCTGGGTGTTCATCAGCTGCTCCAGCGGCATCCTGTTCGGCGTGCTGGTGGGCGCTGTCATGTGCGTGTGGCTGGTGCGCGCGATCGCGCTTCCGCTGGCCGACGCGGTGAAGGTCGCCAAGAGCGTTGCGGCAGGCGACCTGACCAACCGGATCGAGGTCAGGACCGGCGACGAAACCGGACAGTTGCTGCAGGCGCTGAAGGACATGAACGGCAGCCTGGTGCGTATCGTCAGCGAAGTGCGCGGCGGCACGGAAACCATCGCCACTGCATCGAGCCAGATTGCATCCGGCAACCAGGACCTGTCCGCGCGTACCGAAACCCAGGCCAGCTCGCTGGAAGAAACCGCATCCTCGATGGAAGAGCTGACTTCCACCGTCAAGCAGAATGCCGACAGCGCCTACCAGGCCAACCAGCTTGCGATGTCCGCGTCGGAAGTCGCGGTCAAGGGCGGCACGGTGGTGTCGCAGGTGGTGGATACGATGGCTTCCATCAATGAGTCCTCGAAGAAGATCGTCGATATCATCGGCGTGATCGACAGCATCGCATTCCAGACCAACATCCTCGCGCTGAATGCAGCCGTCGAAGCCGCGCGCGCCGGAGAGCAAGGCAAGGGCTTCGCGGTGGTCGCGACCGAAGTGCGCCAGCTTGCGCAGCGTTCCGCGGCAGCGGCCAAGGAGATCAAGACGCTGATCGACGACTCGGTGGAAAAGGTCGATGTGGGCGCGAAGCTGGTCGATCAGGCCGGCGCGACGATGCAGGAGATCGTCGAGAGCGTCAAGCGCGTGACCGACATCATGGGTGAGATCTCGATCGCCAGCAAGGAACAGACCGACGGCATCCAGCAGGTCAATCAGGCGATCAACCAGATGGATGAAGTCACGCAGCAGAATGCGGCGCTGGTGGAGGAAGCTGCGGCGGCGGCCGAATCGCTGCAGGAGCAGGCAGTCAACCTGTCGCATGTGGTCAGCGTGTTCAAGCTCGATGGAGCGGGCGTTGCCGCAGTGACGAAGGCGCCGGTGAAAGCGGCTGCACCTTCCAAGGTCGCCGGAACAGGTCTGCCGGCCGTCAGGAAGCAGGCTGCGGCCACGCCGGCGGCTCCCGCGGCAAGAGCAACACACATCGCTGCAATGCGGCCCGGCGAGCAGGGCGACTGGGAAGAGTTCTGATCGCAGCAGTTTTTTCGTAAATTTACGGCCACCTTGTGTGGCCGTATTTGCATCTTGAAAGTGGTTGAATCAAGTAGTCTTTTCCGAATAAAAATCTAGAGCTGTTCTTTTTGCTGGGAGGCAGAAGTGACTCATTCAGGACATCCAACCGGGCTGGAAACTGTCGCAACACGTCTGCAGGCGCAGCGCAGCGAGGTACTGGAAGATATCCGCCGGCATCTGCACGCATCCGGCGAGCCGGACAAGCTGGCTCTGCTCAATCACCTCGAACAAGGCGGCGATTGGGTGTCGGCCGACCTGCTGGCAGACACCGACATCGCATTGCTCAACCATGAACTCGGCAGGCTGAGCGAAATCGATGCCGCGCTGGCGCGCATTGGCAGCGGCAGCTACGGCATCTGCATCGATTGCGGGGAACCGATCCCGCCAAACAGGCTCGACGCGCTTCCTGCCGCGGAGTGCTGCGTGCCTTGCCAGGAAAGGCAGGAGAAGCAGCATAGGGCGCGTTCGGGCGGTTCGCTCTGATAATTCGCGCGAGCGCGAGTCAGTGGTATCCCTCTCCCGGCTGCAGCTTGCCGCGGAACAGCCAGAACACGAATACGGTATAGCCGAGGATCATCGGCATCAGGATTGCAGCGCCGATCAGGAAGAAGACCTGCGACGACGGATGCGCCGCCGCCTGCCATAAGGTGACCGACGGCGGAATCAGGTAGGGCGCATTGGAAACCACCAGCCCGGCATAGGCCAGCAGGAACAGGCCGACCGCCGATGCGAACGGCATGATCGGACGATTCTTGCGTATGCCGCGCCAGCATAGCCATGCCAGCAGCAGCGTCGCCAGCGGTACCTGTGACAGGTAGTAGAAATTCGGCACGCTGAACCAGCGCTCGGCGATCCGTTCCAGATGCAGCGGCGTCCACAGGCTGACCAGCGCGATGAAACCCAGCAGGAGAAGCAGCAGCGTTGTTCCCATGCGGCGCGCATGTTGCTCGACTTCGCCGCCGGTTTTCATCATCAGCCAGGTGGCGCCGAGCAGCCCGTAGCCGACCACCAGCGCGGCGCCGCACATCAGTGAAAACGGCGTCAGCCAGTCCAGCGCGCCGCCGGCGAACTGCCTGCCTTCGACGCGGATTTCCTGCAGCAGAGCGCCAAGCACCACGCCTTGCGAGAACGCGGCGAGCGTGGAGCCGGCGGCGAACGAAATATCCCATTTGCGGTGATGCGGCTTTGCCACCCAGCGGAACTCGAACGCGACGCCGCGAAAGATCAGCGCGAGCAGCATCAGGATCACCGGCAAATACACCGCCGGCAGCACGATCGCATACGCAATCGGAAAGGCCACCCACAATCCGACGCCGCCCATCACCAGCCAGGTTTCGTTGCCGTCCCAGAAGGGCGCGACGGAATTCATCGCCAGGTCGCGTTCCGCTTCGCTCTTGTAGAACGGGAACAGGATCCCGATGCCCAGGTCGAAGCCGTCGAGCACCACATATAGCGCGACCGACAGGCCGATCAGCAGCGCCCAGATCACCGGCAGCGTGTATTCGAGGTTGCTCATGGCGCTTCTCCCGCATCCTGCGCGGCCGACAATGGGCGGTTCGGCAGGGCCTGCGTTTCATGCGGCGTGGCTTCCGCCACCGGCTTCGGTCCCTTCACCAGCATCCGGTAGATGTAAAGAATGCCGATCGAAAACACCACGCAATACACCAGCACGAACAGCAGCAGCGACAGCGCGACCGTCGATGCCGCCACCGGCGAGGTGGCGTCGGCAGTGCGCAGGATTCCGTACGCGACCCAGGGCTGGCGGCCGATTTCGGTCACCAGCCAGCCGGCGATGATCGCGATGAAACC
>JAEZVM010000396.1 GCA_023420795.1 Pseudomonadota bacterium | reverse complement strand
CGGCCCCCATGCCGCTCGTGCCAATCACTTCCGGAAAAATTCCCTTCGATACCAGATAAGTCTTCACGGAATCCGCCCGGGCGCGCGATAACGCGAGATTGCGTGCCGGCAGACCTGAACTATCTGTGTGGCCAATCACTTCCACTTTTTTCACGTTGATTCTCTTTAGCGTTTCAAGCACTTGATCGAGGATGAGCTTTCCTGAGTTCGTCAGCAACGCGCTGCCCGGCTCGAATTCGATGATCCGGTTTGCAAGCGCCTGGTCGAGGACGCTCTGGTCGGACGCGGTGACACGCAGGCCATTTCTGATGACATAACTGTTGTTCAGGGTCGCTGCGAAATCGCCTGCGATTGCCTGACGAGTGGCCTCGCTGCTGACTTCGCCGCGCAGGGAAACGTTTGTTCCTTCCACGGAGAGCTGTCCCTTGTTGATGGATTTGAGTTGCGCAGTCATCAATTTTGCGACTTGGGAAGACCAGTTCGGTGGGGCGATAACGCCGCCGACAGTGATGCGATCATCAATTCTGTCCGCTCCGTATACCTCGCGCAATCGGGAAAGGAGAGCTGCTTTGCTTGCTTCATCAGGTACTGAACCAGAAATTACAATGCGGCTGGGCAGCCTCGTATCTTGCGCCGTGACAGGCGCGACGCCGAAGAGCAATAAGAGAGAGAGTGTTGAAGGAAGCAGTCTGGACAGAAGCATATGGATCAGAGCCGGGTAGAAATGGGTTTTTCGAAGAATGTGGCGCTATCCTGAGAATGCGTGGCGGAATGTCTCCACCATCTGGCGCAGGCTCAGGTTTTCGTGTTCCAGATAACTGGAAAGTTTGAGCGTAGCCGGAGAGCGATGGATGTAATCCTCGACCCAGTCGGATTCCACGACATCGATCAAATATTCCTGTGCCGTCCGTTCCTCGAACAATGTCTGGAAGGCTGCGGGTGTCGTGCCATTGAAGGTAACGATCAGCCTGGGGCTGCTGTGCTGGGCACATGAAAAAATGCTGAGCTCAAATTCGGCTCTTGTGAGGAAAATCGAGATCAGGTGGAGCCAAAGGCTTTTGACGAGAGCAAGCCGCGTCGGATCGGGCGGTAATGGCAGGGCGATCCCTTTTTGTGGCGGGACCGCGTAATTGCTCAGTATCGGCTCCAGTAGATAACCAATCGCAAGGATCATCCGCCTTACTGCGATCGCTTCATTGTCGAGCGACAGTGAACGGCACAGGTCGGTGAGGGAGGCTTTTGTTAGAAATGCTTCGTATGTTTCGGCAGCATGCGCTGTGGCTTCGAAGGCAAGGCTGCCGAGCTTTGCCAGCACTTCGACGGCATCATGCGCTCTGGTTGCATGGTGGGCCAGGGCGCGCTGATGGTTCAGGTGCTTTTCCAGAACGAGCGGATATAAATGCAGCAAGGTCAATGGTTCTTCGGTTTCGAATAGCGTGGCTGCAATGAACGGAAACCGGCGCGATGATGTATCGCTGCTGGAAACCAGGCTCCCGCAGATGGCATGTCGCTTGTGGGTCGCGGCAAGAAAAAAATCGATTGCGCCTGCATTGTCGTAAACTGCTTTCCAGGCCGGATCGGCAATCAGCAATTCCATCCCTTGTGCGACCCAATTATCGAACAGGGTGATCACATTTGTACCGGACGAGCTTTTGACGAAATCTCCACGTGACGGAATTTTTCCGAAATAGAAGGAATTGAGGGCCGAGAGTCGGATTGAGTGGGGTGCGCTCATGGTCGGTTGGGCTTTCGCGTGATGTTTCAGCTCTGGGTGCCGGCGACAGTTGCCGGAAGCTGCAGGCCTCGTAGCCCTTCTCCGGTGTTCGTCCCCGACGTGCTGGCTCCGGCACGTGAATCGCTGATGAGTCTGAAATTGACCTTTACCGTCGAACCATTGCCGGACCAGCTCATCGCAAACAAACCATTATCGAGTCGCGTACGATGAGCGGAATTGATGAGTTTTTCCAGCCCGAATTGCCCTGGGAAATTAACGATTTCGGTCGTGCGGCCATCGAGTGTGGTTGCAAGGATTCTTGCACCCGGCTGACCCGACGGGGCAGGCCATGTGAAACTGGTCCAATCCTGAGGGCCGTTCCGGTAGCGCATCGTCTGGCCGTCTATTTCAATGGTGTATTCGGCCAGGCCAGGAACCGGAACCGGCTGCAACTGGAAGTTCGTCTGCGCTTGTCCCGGCGCGGATGCCGTGTTTCCGGAAGCGCCTTGAGCCGCTACGAATCGCGCCAGGTTGCTGGTGAAGGAAGGATTCAACTGAACTCCCATGTCTGCCCAAGTCCGTGCGGCGAGAGTATCGCCGCGGCGCACGACGAGCGGTCCCATCGATGCCTGGACGAATTTGGCGATTGCGCCATCGGGGCCGAATAGCTGTGCAATTTCGGATTGAGTTGCTTCCACGCGCGCGTCGGGCGAGAACGGGTATTTCGTGCCGAGCGTCTTGTCGAACGGCTCGAATACCTGGGCGGCCCATGTCCTGTTCAGCTCCTGTTCGGTCGGGGCGATAATGACTGCGAATGCCTGCATCAGCGGGCGCACCAGTAGCGGACGGATGGCGGTACGCTCGGCGTCGGGCATTCCCGTCAACATGTTCTCGTCGATATATTTCAGTGCATCCGCCAGCTCGGAGCTGCTCCCTTCCAGCGTGGCCTGCATCAGTTGCCGGCTTGCCGGTCCGATGTCGCCGGAGTTCTTGATCTGATTGAAGCGCGTTCTGACTTTCGAGAGCTGGGCCATGTAGCCATTCAGAAGGGAGGCATCGGAGTTGTCGCCGCGTGTAACAACCATGTTGGCGATCGCGGCGAACTCTTTGCCGATTGCTCCCATCTGGCGCTGAGCCGGCTTTACGGCATTCGCTGAAATGCTGACCTGAGAGGGGGCCTGGCGCAATATGGCAGCGCGCAGCCATTCGACGACGCCACGTTGCGCATTCTGCAGGCCCTGATCGACGAGGGACGGGTTATCCCAGGACGTTTCCTTGTATAGCGCCTGCATCAGCATGTTGAGCGGAGAGGATACCTGGTCTCCAAGCCGGTTCATGCTGCTGACTGCTTTGTCGAATGTGCCGAATTCCGTGATCGTGACGCCCTGGACGAATTTTTTCCATTCATTCGCATACTCGGTCTTGTACATGCGCGTCAGCTCGCGCTGGATCTGTTCCGGGCTTCCTTCGAGCGAAAGATCATCTCGTGCCGTTGTCTTCAATACCCAGTCGGTGCTCTGCAATTCCTGTGTGCTCGCTTCCTTGATTGCGTACTCGACGAACTGCTCCCACGCTTCGCGGCTAAATGCGCCCGGTATGGCGTGGCTTCCGGCCACAATTTCCTTGTTCTGTTCGCCGACGATGGAGGCTACCGTGATCGAAGGGAAGCGGGTTGAGGCTCGCATCTTGATTTCGCTATATACGCGTTCTCGCGCAGGTGTTCCCTTGACCGCTGTCCGCAACGTTTCGCGCGCTTGATCGATGAGGGTCAGCTTGGTCTCGATCAACGGAAAATCAGGTTCCTGTGCTTGCGCGAGATAGAACGTGATGATTTTCTCTGCATGGCGGATCACCTGTTCGCGCGTTGCGTTTCCCCGATTCGTTTCGAGCCAGACGCGCCAGAAGCGGGTAATCTGGTCGCCCAGATGCGCTGGGTCAACATGATCGCGGTGCGCCAGCATCAGATAGGTTTTCAGAGCGCTGTATGCATCTTCTGGATCTGCGGGAGAAAGATCCTTGTACGGAGATGAGGATTTGCCGGATCGTCCGGTATCGGGACTGCTGGAAGTCGGTTCGGCATTTGTAGCCTGGACTTGGCGGGCCGCTGATTCCAGCTTGCCCGAATTAGTGTTCACCTCTGCCAGAAAGGTTTCCAGGCCGGTGGCGACCGGCTCCAGCATGACTTGCCGCAGGCCGGAGAAGTATTCTGCGCGTAGCCTGTTCTCGATGCGCTCGCCCTGGTATAGGCCGAAACCGAGTGAAAGGGGTTTGTCTGACCTGTAACGTTGCAGCTGCTCCAGGCGGTCTTGCAGTATCTCCAACGCTTCCAGGCGGGACACGAGGTCGAAGGCGGTTTGCTGGGTCTTGACCGCTTTCTCCAGATCGGCCTGAACATTGGCGACATATTGGCGGTTCGCCACCAGGGACCAGCTCCATCCTCCTAGCAGCAGACCTAGCGCGAGCACGGCCGCATAGAAGCCGATCTGGCGCATCAGCAGCTTGTTGCGACTCGAGTACTGCCGCACAAGGTTGCGGTCTGCAAAAATGACCAAGGAGAACAGGTTCTTGAGAAAAAAACCCATGCTGGAACTGACGCTCGCCGTCATTCTTCTTCCGGCCGAAAGGCCGAATTGATGAACGATACGTTGCCCGGTGGCGTGGGTCGCTATGCCTTCCTGTATTGCGCTGCTGAAGTAAAAGCCGCGGAAGATCGGTTTGAACTGGAACGGGTTGTCTTCGAACAGTGTTGCGATAAAAATGCGCAGATGCTGTTTGATGCCGATAAACTCCATCGGAAAAGTAAGAATCCCGGGGCTCATCGTCTGGTTGCGATTGAGCGACATGCGCGTGCTGCCAAGCTCTTTGATGCCGTC
>JAEZVM010000210.1 GCA_023420795.1 Pseudomonadota bacterium | reverse complement strand
CGCACCCGCTCGCAGAATGCGCCGATATGGTCAAGGACTGCATGAACCTCTTCGAGCACATTCTGTCCATCCACAATCAGCTTGTGATGGCGCGGCATGCGCAGCGCGGAATGCAGTACCGCGCGATGCTCGGTGGAGTTGATCTTGTCGCCGGCAAACATCGCGTTGCGCTGCTGTTCCAGATTGCGTTCCCGTGCCAGCTGAAACAGCAGTTGCATGGTGCTGACGTTCAGCCGGTTCTTGGAATAATCGAGCAGCAGGCCGGCCGCTTCGGTGGAGAAGCGTTCGAAACGGTCGGGCTGCTCGGAAAACAGCGTTCGCATCTGCCATTCCTTGGCCTGACTGCAATGAGCGGCGAGTGCCTGGAATGCGGGCGTATCGGCTAGAGCGGATTGACGCATGGCGAATGTTTTTGAGGGAGATCGACGCGTTCAACTATACAATATTTACAGGTAAATTCACTACATCCTTAGGTGCATTTTGCTCCGGCATTGCGCTTTCTCATTGAGTCGTCTCTTGCGCTATGAAGAGAGGCCGGCGGCATGAGGTATGCTGTTCAGTAGTAAATTTTCAGAAAATGCGAAGGACCTGCGAATGTCTGTTCATTCCGTTCTGGCGGACGTCACGGCGCGCATCGCACGGCGTAGCGAACCGTACCGCTCTGCCTATCTGGCGCGGCTGGAGGCTGCCCGGCTCAAGGGCGTGCAGCGTGGTGCACTCGCCTGCACGAATCTGGCACATGGTTTTGCGGCGTTTCCTGCGAATGACAAACTCAAGCTGAAGGAGCAGAAGGTACCGTCGGTGGCAATCGTTTCCGCCTACAACGACATGCTATCCGCCCATCAGCCGTTCGAGCGCTTCCCTCCGATCATCAAGGAAGCGGTGCGTGCGGCTGGCGGCGTGGCGCAGTTCGCGGGCGGCACGCCGGCCATGTGTGATGGCATCACGCAAGGCCAGCCCGGCATGGAGCTGTCACTGTTCTCTCGCGACACGATTGCAATGGCCACTGCCGTCGCACTGTCGCACAACATGTTCGATGCCGCCGTTTATCTCGGCATCTGCGACAAGATCGTGCCGGGGCTGTTGATCGGCGCGCTGCATTTCGGCCACCTGCCGGCGGTGTTCATCCCCGGCGGTCCGATGACGACAGGAATATCGAATTCGGAAAAGGCGAAGGTGCGCCAGCTCTATGCGCAGGGCAAGGTCGATCGCGCCGCGCTGCTGGAATCGGAAGCGCAGTCCTATCATGCTCCCGGCACCTGCACCTTTTACGGCACCGCCAACAGCAACCAGATGCTGATGGAGGTCATGGGCCTGCATCTGCCGGGCGCGGCATTCATCACACCGAACACCCCGCTGCGCGATGCGCTGACTGCTGCGGCCGCGCGCCGTGCAGTGGAGATCACCGACCTCGGGCAGAACTACATTCCGGTCGGCCAAGTGGTCGATGAAAAGGCGATCGTCAATGCGATCGTCGCGCTGCTGGCTACCGGCGGCTCCACCAACCACACGCTGCATCTCATTGCCATAGCGAAGGCGGCCGGCATCGTGATCGACTGGAATGACTTCGATGCGCTGTCAGCGGTGGTGCCGCTGCTGACCCGCATCTATCCAAACGGCGACGCCGACGTCAATCATTTCCATGCGGCCGGCAGCACCGGTTTCGTGATCCGCGAACTGCTGGATGCCGGCCTGCTGCATGAGGATGTCACGACCGTGCTGGGGCAGGGATTGCGTGCGCATTGCATGGAGCCGTTCCTCGACGGGGACAGAGTTGTGTGGCAGTCGGCGCCACAGGAGAGCGGCGACCGGGACGTGCTGCGCAAGGCCAGCGAGCCGTTCTCGCCGGATGGCGGTCTGCGTCTGTTGTCCGGCAATCTCGGTCGCTCGGTGATCAAGGTGTCGGCGGTGAAGCCGCAGCATCGCGTAGTGGAGGCGCCAGCGATCGTCTTCAATTCCCAGGAAGATTTAATGCATGCGTACAAGGAGGGCAAGCTGGAGCGTGATTTCATTGCCGTGGTGCGTTATCAGGGGCCGCGCGCCAATGGCATGCCGGAACTGCATGCGCTGACGCCGGCGTTGAGCAACCTGCAGGAGACCGGGCGTCGCGTCGCACTGGTGACCGATGGCCGCATGTCGGGCGCGTCCGGCAAGGTACCGGCGGCGATCCATGTGTCGCCCGAGGTGCTGGCCGGCGGCCCGCTCGGCAAAGTACGCAACGGCGACCTGATCCGGCTCGACGCGGACAAGGGCGTGCTGCAGGCGCTGGTACCCGATGCCGAATGGGCCGCGCGCGACAACGAGCCGGCCGACCTGTCGGCCAATCAGGTCGGCATGGGGCGCGAACTGTTCGCGGTGTTCCGCAAGACGATCGGCGAGGCGGAAGAGGGCGCGGCCACCTTCGGCCTGCCGCCTCCGCTGCATATGCCGGAGGAACATAACAATCCGCTTGCAGTGCCGCAGGAACAGGCCTATTCGGACGAAGACTTTCTGATTACACGACGGTAGCCAAAATGACCCTGCTTGAAATCATGCGCGCCTCGCCGGTGATCCCGGTGATCGCCATCGACGATATCGACCACGCTGTGCCGCTGGCGAAAGCACTGGTCGCCGGCGGCATTCGCGTGCTGGAAGTGACATTGCGCACCTCGCATGGATTGCCGGCCATTCGCTCAATCGTGCAGCAGGTGCCGGATGCGATTGTTGGTGTCGGAACGCTGACGCAGCAGGCGGAGCTTGCTGAAGCGCGCGCGGCAGGTGCGGTGTTCGGCGTATCGCCCGGGTTAACGCATGCGCTGATCGAAGGTGCGCATTCCAGCGGCTTGCCGCTGCTGCCGGGCGTGATGACGCCGTCCGAAGTGATGCTTGCGCGCGAGGCGGGCTTCAAGCAACTCAAGCTGTTTCCTGCCGTGCCGGCCGGCGGCGTCGGCATGCTGAATGCGATCGCGGGGCCGCTGCCGGACGTGACCTTCTGTCCCACTGGCGGCATTTCTCAGGAAAACGCGCACCAGTTCCTCGCATGCCGGAACGTCGCCTGTGTCGGCGGCTCATGGCTGACGCCGAAAGACGCGGTACAGGCGGGAGACTGGCCGCGTATCACCATGCTGGCGAAAGCGGCAAGCGGGCTGCGCGGATGAGGATTGGCGCTAGGGCGCGTATCCGGTTCGTATCGACTGCGCGTAAAATATGCCGATTCTTTTCTTTGTGACTCACCATGACCCAGGACGAACTGAAACAGGCGGTTGCTCGCGCCGCCATAACCTATGTGCCCACCGGCGAAATCATCGGCGTCGGCACCGGCTCCACCGCCAACTTCTTCATCGATGAACTCGGCAAGATCAAGGGCCGCATCAAGGGTGCGGTCGCGTCGTCGGAAGCCACCGCCGCGCGTCTGAAGTCGCACGGCATTCCGGTTCTGGATCTCAACGAAGTCGAAGAGATGTCCGTCTATATCGACGGTGCCGACGAGATCACCGCAGAGGGCGCAATGATCAAGGGCGGCGGTGCTGCGCTGACGCGCGAGAAGATCGTCGCATCGGTCGCCGGCAAGTTCATCTGCATCGCCGATGGCTCGAAGCTGGTCGAAATGCTCGGCACATTCCCGCTGCCGGTCGAAGTGATCCCGATGGCGCAGGCTTCGGTTGCACGCGCGCTGACGGCACTCGGCGGCCAGCCACGCCTGCGGATGAAGGATGGGCAGCCGCTGGTTACCGACAACGGCGGCAATATCCTCGATGTCTCCGGCCTTAAGATTGAAGACCCGGCCGGACTGGAAGCGCAGATTAATAATATCCCGGGCGTGGTGACGGTCGGCCTGTTCGCGCTGCGCGGCGCGAATGTGGGCCTGCTGGGAACGGCGGAAGGCGTGAAGACACTGACGTTCTGATTTGCCTGAACCAAACAAAAAAAGCCCGCTGCAAACGCAAGCGGGCTTTTTTGTATGAACGTCGGTGCCGTTATTCGCTCGGCGGCACGTATCCCGCAGCTTGATCGGCGCCTTCACCGAAGAAGTGGCGCTCCATCTGTGTTGCCAGATACTTGCGTGCGCGCGCATCGGCCAGGTTCAGCCGGTTCTCGTTGACCAGCATGGTCTGGTGCTTGAGCCAGCCGGCCCAGGCTTCCTTCGATACGCTTTCGTAAATCCGCTTGCCGAGTTCGCCCGGATAAGGCGGGAAATCCAAGCCTTCGGCTTCCTTGTTCAGTTTGATGCAGTGGACCGTACGGGCCATGTTCTACTCCTTGAAGATGTTCTGCCGCGTTGGAGCAGGCAGGGTCGTTAAAGTTGCTTGATCAATACCAGCGACTTGCGTTGCCAGTTATACATGTGTTGCCGGTCTTTCGGAAGGTCATCGACGGTTGCATGCCTGAAGCCGCGCTTCAGGAACCAGTGCGCGGTGCGGGTCGTCAGCACGAACAGCTTGCTGAAGCCGGCGGCGCGCGCACGGTTTTCCATGTGCTTCAGGATGCGCTCGCCGTCGCCCTGGCTTTGCACATCCGGATTGACGGTCAGGCATGCCATTTCGGCCATTTGTTCTGCCGGGAACGGATACAGCGCCGCGCAGCCGAAGATCACGCCGTCGTGTTCGATCACGGAAAAATACTCGATTTCACGCTCGATCAGCTCGCGGCCGCGCTTGACCAGCGTGCCGTCGGCTTCCAGCGGCTCGATCAACTTGAGGATGCCGCCGACGTCTTCAATCGTGGCTTCGCGCAGGGTTTCCAGGTTCTCGCTGCTGACCATGGTGCCGACGCCATCGTGGGTGAAGATTTCCAGCAGCGCCGAGCCGTCCATTTCGAACGGCACCACATGTGCGCGCGGCACCCCGCTGCGCGACGCCTTCACGCAGGCTTGCAGGTAGTAGGCGGCATCGGGCGGCAGATGGCCGGTTTTGAGTAGCGCGGTGGCTTGCGCCGAGGTCAGCTCGCGCAGCTCGCGGCCCTCCCGGTCGCTCATCATCGGCGTTTCAGTCAGGAAGATCAGCTTGTCGGCGCGCAGGGCGGTGGCGGCGGCGACCGCGACGTCTTCCATCGTCAGGTTGAATGCTTCGCCGGTCGGCGAAAAGCCGAGCGGCGACAATAACACCAGGCCACCGGCACTTAATATCGGATGGATGGTCTCATAGGCAATCTTGCGCGCGATGCCGGTGAATTCCAGATCAACGCCGTCGATTACCC
>JAEZVM010000180.1 GCA_023420795.1 Pseudomonadota bacterium | reverse complement strand
GAATGTGATGCTGCGGCACTGACTTGCCTGTCGGCAGCACCATTCGCATTACTTCAAAATCATCAGTCCTGACCAGCGCGGTCGATGGCGTGTCGGCCAGCTTGTCGCCCAGCGGGCGGATATCGATCAGCTCTCCGGAAGTGGGATGAGGCAGGGCCATGGGGGGCTCCTTTTAGAGTAGAGGGAAACAGGTGAATGTTATCCAGACTGCTTAAACCTTATCTTTGTTCCAAGCTTGTTGTGGAGCGGCATTAAAAATGGTGTCGCTGCGGTGAAACTGGAAACCTACTTTCTCATTAAATGTTTGCCAACAGGTAACTGAGATGTAGGCCGAACGCCTTTGCTTCATTTAAATGTAGGCTATCCGATTGCAGCTGGAAGCGGAATTTTCCAATCAACAAGCCAATTCCGGCGGACTTGAACCGTGTCTCCACATTCGCTGTCACGCTACCCCAGCCGAAGTGGCGGGTCATGGACAGCATAGGTATGGTCACGGCCGACCAGCGTTCGATTTCTCCAGAAAATCCCCACGCACCAGAACGGTACGACAGCAACGCGCTGTAGGAACGCGGAATGGAAAACGATTTGCTGATCTGGCGATTGCGTCCGCTTAATGTAGGCCGATAATTCACATAGCCTTCGCTATCGCGGCCTACCACATCGGAATTGATGGTTCTTTCCATGACTGGAAAGTCGTCCCACTTGATGCGACTCCACAAATCATTGGCTTTCAGTTTGAGCGAAAGCGACTCCGCCAGCGGCCAGTCCATTGCAACGGACAGGCTGGTGCCGGAGCCGTTCGGGGCTTCCCCCATGAATGGGTACGTATGGCGGCTGTTGGCATCGGTTTGCGAGGCGTTGAAGTTATACGTGCCGGTCTGATCGTAATGCACGCTGCCGGACACTCTGGTGTCACGCTGCTCGGGCTTGGTATAGAACGCCGCACTAACTTTGACGCGGGGCGTCTTGCCGGCAATGGCGGGAATATCAAACCAGTGACCAACCCGCAGGCCCTGCGCTGACCACGACCTATACCGGACCCGGGCATCGAAGCGCGTGTTGGCGGCAGGATCGGTTTTTTGCTTGTATAGCCGGACCATCTCCAGCGTCTCGCGATCCGTGTGCAGAGATGCCTCCTGGCGTGCTTCCCAGCCAATGCTCC
This sequence comes from Pseudomonadota bacterium, assembly GCA_023420795.1. Classification (GTDB taxonomy): domain Bacteria; phylum Pseudomonadota; class Gammaproteobacteria; order Burkholderiales; family Burkholderiaceae_D; genus Noviherbaspirillum. The sequence continues at coordinate 7,634 of JAEZVM010000180.1, read as the reverse complement.
AATGCTCGTTCTCCATGCCGATACCGCCACGAATACGCAGGACTGTAGCGTTATGTCCGTTCTTCGGCGAAAACCCTTTCGTCCAGTCACTGTCGAATTCCTTGATCGCCACCGCATCGGATGCGGCCCATGCCTGCGCTCCCACATAGGGGCGCCAGCCGGATGATAGGGACGAGGGGATGACTTGTGCGACTGTTACCTGAGGAAGGTGCATGGCGGCAACAAACGAAGCGAGAAATAAGTAACGCATGAAAATCTCAAAAAAAAGCCTGACGGTATGTCCGTCAGGCTTAAGGTCAATTGCAATAAATTTACAGCAGCGATTCGAAGGTGCCATCGACGAAATCGACTTGACCCTTGTCGAGGTCGATCACCCCGAGCTTGGTGCTGTCCTTCATCAAGTCAGCGGTACGCTGTCCCGGAGCGATAGTGAAGGAGATGCCGTTGCCGGAAACGTTAATGGTTTTTCCGGCTGCGCCATTCATAACACTTACGTTGATAACCGCCTTGCCATCGTCGTACTTCCCGCTCAGAGTAGTCGTGGCGAATGCATTCTTGGTGGAGGCATTGATGCTGACTGTAAGAGCCGGACGGTTCGGGATATTAAGGATGCCGCTCAAACCCACCGCTTCATCGAGGATGTTGTCCTCGGCTGGCGGCTTGGTCGAATCGAAGCTCTGATAAGTCGGCAATTCATACGACAGGGTGCCCGAGAAGAGCTGCTTGGCGTTGGATTGCAAAGTGCCGGTGAAGGAAGCCTTGGTAGGCAGATAGCGCTCACCGTTCTTATCCGTCTTGCCGTTCGCCAGATTCAGGGTGCCCGAGACCTTGCTGGTGCCGTTTTCGCTGGACAAGACCAGGTTGAATGCCTTCAAGCCGTTTTTCGCGGTCTTGCCTTGACCGTCTTCCTGGACGCGAACATAGGAGTTCGGTGCAATACTCATTTTGCCGACTGCAAGGCCGTCTTTCATCGAAGTGAAGTCGGCGGTGAGAGCGTACTTGAAGACATTGCTACCTTCGGCGATGCGGTCATACTTCACATCCCACAGCTCGTGGTCCGTAATGGCGGTGATGTCGCTGCTCGTTGGTGAGGTCGCAGCCGTCATAAGAATCATGCCGCCCGAGCTATTGACGCGCGCAGGCATCATGCCGGAAATACGGACGGACTGAAGCTGCGCGTTCGATTTCGAGAATGAAATCGTGCCGCTTGCGTAATCGACGCCGTTATAGTAGCCGAAAGGAGTGAACTCCGATTTTCCTTCGGGGGTGGAAGAATTGTAGGTTATGGTCTCAATTCTTGTATGGGCCTGATAATTGTAGGACGTTAGTCCGGCATCAGCCGGAGTCAGGGTAATGCCTCGGTGCAGGCGTATCTCCGTGGAACCGTTCTCTGTCCAAGAATAGCTCAGATATTGGGTAGAGCTACATTTGATGTTGAGCGCGTTTGCCGGAGCGCTTGCCAGCGTGGTGCCGGCAGCATCGCTGTAGATTCCGCACTCCGTCGATCCAAACAGGTCGTCTGACCCCGATTCGGGGTATGGGAAGGTACCGTTTTTGTATGAGATGAAATGATCGATGCCAGCCGGAATTGCTGCGATCCAATTAAATAACCCGGCATCCAGCGGTGCAACCGATTTGTTGAAATCCTGCTTCATCGAAAGAACGCTCTGGTCCAAGTCGTTGCTTACCGATGTGCCCGTATTGCGCAGGCTGGCGATCAGCGCCCTTGCTGCCGCGACTCCTGTGGCTGCAGTCGGCGTGGGGGCGGGGACAGAGGGCTTCGTAAAGGTGTCACGACCAGCAAGCGATTTTACATCGGGATTGTTGTTGATGCCGTTGGCAGGGTCCGTGACATATATCAGAGCATTGCGCAAGGCAGCTTGATTGTCGAGTGTAACGTTGTTGTCCTTCAATGTGGCCGAAGCTGCAACTTTACCGACCACGCAGGTCGTGGCTTCGGCAGGTACGGTGCAATCCAAGGCACCTTGTTGAGCCAAATGGGAAATTGCCGCCAATGCCAAGCTTTGCAATTGTTCCTCTGGCTTAGCATCCGCTGGCGGATTACGCGGATCGATCGGCTTTGTTTTTTCGGGGTTAAAGCCCAACAGGTTTTCCACGCCATTCTTAATGCGGCCGACATTTTCACTATCGAAATTATCCCCGACAGCCTGGACCACCATTTCGGTCAATGGAGAGACGTGGCCCTCATAGGTGCTGGCAGCCTGGTCCAGCATGACGATATTGCGCAATACCAGTCCGTTGGGGAAAGGGTCGGTGGTGCCAGTGGCTTCATTCACCATTTCCGCGCCGTCTGCATGGCTTACCTTGACGACGAACTTCAGCACGCCCTTTGGAATGGAAATTGAATAACGACCATTCTCATCGGTTTTGCCGCTGGCAATCGCGGTAGTACCCAGCTTACCGTCGGTGCCGATCTCAAAGGCCTCCACCTTGCCGCCCATGATGATGCCTTTGGCAGCAACCCCTTGAACGGCCATGTCACCACCTGCAGCATTGCTTCCTCCGCCGCCTCCACCACCGCAACCAGCAGCTAGTAAAGCCAAGGACAGAGCGCTCAATCTGAGCGTGGTATTGAGTTGTTTACGCATTTTTCTCCCTTTTTATTGAATCGCCGTCTTGATTGAAGGCAAAACCGCTACAAAAACCGTACCGATTATCGGATTTTTATTGATTAAAGGCAATGTTGCACTTTAACAGAGGCGTTTTTCATTGCATCCCATGAATATGGGATTTCCTTGGAAAAGCGATGGCTTCTTCCCTCTCTCTGCTAGAAATAATTGATGGAGAGTAAAAACGATGAGGAACAAGTTGATTTTTTCCGGCCCCCTGATATTCCTGCCGGCACTTTTTTTGTGAAGAGTAGTCTATTCCGCTGAAGCTTCTGCGGAGTGCGATCATTCTGTCAATACAAGGCTCCAGCTTCGGCTTATACTCCTTTTCGTTGTTCTTTCAGTAGCACTTTCCTACCCATGCAAAAAAACCTCTCCCTCTCCCGTTCTTCGTTCGCGCGCGCCTCGCAGCGTGGTTTCACCCTAATCGAAATCATGGTGGTAGTCGTCATCATGGGCATTCTCGCTGCGCTAGTAGTGCCCAAGCTGATGGGCCGAGCCGACGATGCGCGTATCACGGCAGCCAGACAGGACATTTCCACGCTGATGTCGGCGCTCAAGCTCTACAAGCTCGACAATCACCGATATCCAACCACCGAGCAGGGTTTGCAGGCGCTGATTGCCAAGCCGACCAGCGGGCCGACGGCGAACGGCTGGAAGAGCGGCGGCTATGTCGATAAGCTGCCGAAGGACCCGTGGGGCGGCCAGTATCAGTACCTGTCGCCCGGCGTGCGCGGCGAGATCGACGTCTTCTCCTACGGGGCGGACGGCCAGCCGGGCGGCACCGGCAATGACGCAGATGTCGGTTCGTGGGATCTGTAACCGGCGTTTTTTCGAGCAATTTCCCGCGCGCTCCGTTTCAACGGGTGCGCGGTTTCACGCTGCTTGAACTGCTGGTGGTGCTGGTGATCGCCGGCCTGCTGCTAGGGCTGGTGGCGTTCAATGCGATGCCGGGGCCGCGCAAGGCGCTGGAGAGCGAAGCGCAACGCCTTGCATTGCTGTTCCAGCTGGCGCGCGATGAAGCGATCGTGCGCAATCGTCCGATCGCCTTCGAGGCGGATGCCGACCGTTATCGCTTCCTGATACGCGACGACGACCAATGGGAGGCGCTGTCGCAAGATGATCTGCTGCGCGAGCGCGAATTCCAGCGTGCGCCGGTTGCATTGTCGGTTTCGCCGGCGGTCGTCGCTGCGCAGACCGAGCCGCTCCGTCTGGTCTTTGGCCGCGAACCGGTGGACAAGCCGTTTGTGCTGACCATGTCTTCCGGTAATGCCAGCGTCGCCATTCGTGCCGATGGCATTGGTCACTTTGAGGTGCAGTGACATGCGCCGCCTGCACGGACTCTCCATACATCGAATGCATTCGCGCACTTTGGGTTTTACCTTGCTCGAAGTGCTGGTTGCGCTAGTCGTGGTTGGAACGGCGCTAGGCGCGAGCCTGCGCGCGATCGGCAGCCTGACTTCGAATAGCAGCGCCTTGCGCGCGTCGATGATGGCTACCTGGTCGGCGGAAAACCGGCTTGCGCAGATCAGGCTGTCGCGCGAATTCCCTAATTTCGGCAAGCGCAGCTTTGCCTGTCCGCAGGGCGAGCTGCGCCTGACCTGTGAAGAAGAAATCCTGGCGACGCCTAACCCGTTCTTTAGGCGCGTCGAAGTGAGCGTATACGACGTCGACGATCCGGGGCGTCGCATCATCAAGCTCGCGCAGATCGTCTCCAGTTCCTGAGTCATGATGAACCGGTGCCGTGGCTTTACTCTGGTTGAATTGCTGGTCGCGATCAGCATACTGGCGATTGTCGCCGTACTCGGCTGGCGCGGGCTCGACAGCATCATCCGCGCGCGCACCTCACTCAATGACGATCTGGCCGAAACGCGCGGCCTGCAACTGGCGTTCGCGCAGATGCAGAGCGATTGCAGCCAGATCGCGACCTCGGCAAATATCGGCAACCGCCCGCCATTACTGGCAGAGGAGGGACGTCTGACATTGGTACGCATGGTGTTTGCGGAAAACCAGCCATCGCGCATGCAAGTCGTCGCCTACCGTCTGCGCGACGGCGCCCTTACACGGCGCGAATCCGTCGCGACGCGCGATCTGAAAGAGCTGGATGTTGCCTGGGCTGCAGCGCTTGGCGATACTGATCCGGCGTCGGCGGTCGTACTCCATTCCAGCATAGGCGACATGGCCATTCGCACATGGGTCGCGGGCACGGGCTGGCGCGTACCCGGTCAAGCTGTACCAGTCGGGCAGGCGCCCGACGGGCAGACGGAAACTGGCGTCGAGGTTGCGCTGCAGTTGCGCGGACGACCCGCCAGTCTGACCAAGGTATTCCTGCTGGGGGCGGCATGAATACCCACTCGCTTGTCCGCCAGCGCGGTGTTGCGGTCGTCACCGCGCTGCTGCTGACCACGCTGGCTATCACCATCGTCGCCAGCCTGTTTTGGCAGCAGCAGGTGCAGGTGCGCTCGATCGAGAACCAGCGGCTGCAGTTGCAGAAGCAATGGATATTGCGCGGCGCGCTCGACTGGACGCGGCTGATCCTGCGCGAGGACAAGCGGATCACGCCGAATGTCGATCATCTGGGCGAGCCATGGGCGGTGCCGCTGGCCGAAACCCGGCTCGACGAATACGTGGAGAACGGAAGCGCCAACACCGATGTGCCGGATGCAGCGCTGTCAGGCGGTATCGTCGACGCACAGGCGCGCTTCAATCTCGCGAACCTGTCAAAGGACGGGACTATCAATCCCAACGAGGTTGCAGTGTTCTCCCGCCTGCTGACCAACGTACGACAGAATGCCGCGCTGGCGCAGGCAGCGGCGACTCTGGTGGCATCCGCGCAGCGCATGTCGCCGGAGGGCCAGCGCGATACCGATTCGTCCTCACCCCAGCCGATGGGCATTGTGCATGCAGAAGATCTGCTCGCCGTGCCCGGCTTTACGCCGGAAATCCTTTCTAGTCTGCGGGAATTCATTGTGGTTTTGCCGCGTATGACGCAGATCAATATCAACACCGCTCCGGCGGAGGTGCTTGCAGCAAGAATTGATACGCTTTCACTTTCCGACGCGGCAGCTTTGGTTACTTCCAGGGAAAAAGCATGGTTTCGCAATGAGGCCGAATTCACGCAGCGCCTGCAGGCGCAAGGAAAGCAATTGAGTTCGGGTACGGGACAGATTGCGGTGCGCACCAATTATTTCCTCGTAAACGGCAACGTGCGCCTGAACCGCGCGGGAATGCGGATGCAGGCGCTGATCGACCGTACCGATCGCAATCCGAAAGTCGTCTGGATTCGGGAAGACTGAAAAGAAGAGAAAGAACGAGACCTTGAGCACACTCTACATCCGTCTGCCCTCGCACTCCGCCACCGAAGACCTGCAACCCGGCATGCCGCTGTACTGCGAGTTCGCGCTGGCGGGAAATCGCGGCACGGTCGAGCGCGAAGGCGTGGCCGCATTGTCGGAAATGTCGGAGCTCGTGAAGCGCACTCAGCGCGTGGTGCTGCTGCTCGCGGCCAGCGATGTCACGCTGCTGCGGGTGAAAGTCCCGCCGATGTCGGCTGCCAGGCTGAAGGCGGCGCTGCCGAATCTGATCGAGGACCAGGTGATGAGCGACCCCGCCGAATGCGTGGTGGTCGCCGGCGAGACGCACGATGATTTGCGTACTGTCGCGGTGGTTGCGCGCGGCTGGATGGAGATTCTACACAAGACCCTGCTCGCGCTCGGCGCAAAGAATATCTCCGCGCTGCCCTCCCAGCTATGCCTGCCGTACCGGCAGGGCACAGTCAGCGCAGTCGCCACCGAGCATGGCACAGACATCGCCGTCGCGGTACGCCTCGCAGAACAGGAAGGCATCGGCCTGTCTATCATGGCCGACCAGCCGGAATCGGCTGCGTTCGAGACGATGCAGTCGCTTGCCGCGCTGGTGCCGCAGGCGCCGATCGAGCTGTATGTGCCGCCGACCCGCCTGCGTGATTACGAGGAATCGCTGCACATCGCCGAGTCCCTGAGCGAGCGCATCACGCTGCATGCCGACAGCTGGCAGCGCTGGATCGGCGGCGCTGACCGGGCCTCGATCGATCTGATGAGCGGCCTCGGCGCGGCCGGGCCGAAGCTGGACTGGAGGCCGTGGCGCTGGCCGCTGATACTGGCGGCGGCGGTGCTGGCGATCAATGTGCTCGGCCTGAATATCGACTGGCTGCGCCTCAGGAACGAGGCGGAGGCGCTGCGTACCGGCATGGTGCAGACATACAAGACTGCCTTTCCGAAGGAAACGGTGGTGGTTGATCCGCTCGCGCAGCTGCGTCAGAAGATCGCGGCGGCGCAGCGAGATTCCGGCCAGATTGCGCGCGATGATTTCCTGGGACTGGCGGCGGCGTTCAGCGAGGCATGGAATCGAACTGAGCAGGGAACGGCACCGGTGGCATCACTGGAATACCGCGACCGCATTCTGACAGTCAAGTTGAAGCCGGGCAGCAGCGCATCGATGGAACAGCTCGAAAGCGCGCTTGCTGCGCACAATTTATCCATTTCACAGCAGAGCGACGGCGTCTGGCAGATCAGGAGCGGCAAATGAACGCAAACAACCTGAAGCAATCGCTGACGACGTTCTGGAGCGAGCGCAATAAGCGTGAACAGAACCTGCTTGCCGTCGCCATCGCCGTCATCGTGCTTGGCCTTCTTTATGTGCTGCTGATCGACCCCGCGCTCAGTGGGCGCGCGATGCTGGAGAAGCAGTTGCCGGCCTTGCGCCAGCAGGCGGCTGAAGTGAGGTCGCTGGCGAAAGAAGCTTCCGCGCTTGGCAGCAAATCAGGTGCTGCTCCCGCACCGATGACGCGGGAAAGCATTGAAACCTCGCTGACCCGCAAGGGGCTGAAGCCGCAAGCCGTGTCGTTGACCGGTGACTTGGCGAAGGTACAGCTGAACGAGGTGCCGTTTGCCGATACTGTCCAGTGGCTCGAAGAAATGCAGAGAACGGCGCGCGTGTCGGTGGTCGAGGCGAATATCAATGCGC
>JAEZVM010000122.1 GCA_023420795.1 Pseudomonadota bacterium | reverse complement strand
CGGCGGTCGCGTCGGTATCGCTGCTGGTCGGCGGCATCGGCATCATGAACATCATGCTGGTCTCGGTCACCGAGCGTACCCGCGAGATCGGCCTGCGCATGGCGGTGGGTGCGCGCGGTCGCGACATTCTGAACCAGTTCCTGGTGGAGTCGGTCACGCTGTCGCTCATCGGCGGCTTCTTCGGCATCGTGCTCGGCGTCGGCGCGTCATGGCTGGTTGGTGAGTTCGCCGGCTGGACGACGAGGCTGAAGCCGGAATCGATCGTATTCGCGGTCGGATTTTCCGCCGCGATCGGCATCTTCTTCGGCTTCTATCCGGCGCGCAAGGCCGCGTCGCTGCTGCCGATCCAGGCCTTGCGTTATGAGTAGATCTTGTCGCCCTGAATGTGGCGCCTGCTGTATCGCGCCTTCGATATCGTCGCCGATTCCCGGCATGCCGAACGGGAAGCCGGCGGGCGTGCGTTGCATTCAGTTAAATGAGCTGAATCAGTGCATGATCTTCGGCAAACCGGAACGGCCGGCGGTATGCCAAAGTCTGAAACCATCCGAGGAGATGTGCGGCGACGATCGCGAGCATGCGTTGCAGTATCTGTCCCGCCTCGACATGCTGACTTCAGCGTAAAGGAGAATCGATGAAATTGCGGCACGCATCATTCGCCATGCTGTTCCTTGCATTTCTACTGTCTTCCTGCGCGACGCTGCTCGGGCCGCGTGAAAGGGAGATTTCGCTGGCACGCATCCAGGACGCGATTGCCACGCGTTTCCCGTTCAATAACCGCTACCTTGAACTGCTGGATATCCGCGTCGTCAATCCGCGCGTCACGCTGCTGCCGGATTCCAACCGCATCCAGACCAGCATGGATGCATCGATCGCGCCACCGTTTATGAAGCGCTCATGGAATGGCAATTTCTCGATATCCGGGCAGCTGCGCTTCGATGCGTCGCGCAATGCGCTGGTGCTGGCTGATCCACGCGTCGAGCAGTTCGTCGTCAATGGTCTCGATCCGTTGTACGCCAACCAGATTACCAAGATCGGCAACCTGCTGGCCGAGCAGCTGTTCCAGAACATGCCGCTATATACCTTCCAGCCGGACGAGCTCCGCTTTTCGGGCGTCCGCTTCAACCCGACGAAAATCACGACCCGCTCCGACAGCCTCGTCGTGACCTTCGAGCCGGCGCGATAGTACAATCCCGTACTCCATTCCGACCCGCTCGGTTTAAGGGCGTGTCATCCATTCGTTTGGGAGTGCGAACGGGCCGTATGCGCTGCAGGCCAAGGCGCGGCGACGCGTCGTGGCGGCACCACGGCAAGGAGCCGCAACACCGGCATGCGGCGCATACGGCCCGTTCCCGAAGGGTTCAATCCAAAAGGCGCGCCATCTGCGGCACGCCTTTTGGATTGAACGCATCTCCCAAACGAATGGATGGCACGCCCTAATTCCAGCGGGTTTTTTATCGAATCGTCAACCGATAACGAATAAACAAATACATGGATTTCACGCTAGCGCTGAAAGCACTCATCATGGGGATCGTCGAAGGTTTGACGGAATTCCTGCCGATTTCCTCCACCGGTCACCTGATCCTTGCAGGCAGCCTGCTTGACTTCACCGGCGAGAAGGTCAAGGTTTTTGAAATTGCAATTCAGGCCGGCGCGATGCTCGCCGTGTGCTGGGAATATCGGGTGAAGATCGCCAGCGTGCTGGGCGGCCTGTCCCGCGATGCGAACGCGCGGCGCTTCGTGGCGAACCTGATAATTGCCTTTCTGCCGGCAGCAGTGCTCGGCTTCCTGTTCAACAAGCTGATCAAGGAAGAACTGTTCACACCGGTGCCGGTCGCAATGGCGTTCATTGCCGGCGGCCTGGTGATCCTGTGGATCGAGAAGAGAAACAGGATCAATCCGGGGCTGGTGCGTGTCAATTCGGTGGACGACATGAGGGCGCTCGATGCATTCAAGGTCGGCTGCGCGCAGGCGCTCGCGCTGATTCCCGGCACCAGCCGCTCGGGTGCGACCATCATCGGCGGCATGATGTTCGGCCTGTCGCGCAAGGCCGCGACCGAGTTTTCCTTTTTTCTCGCGATTCCGACGCTGTTTTCCGCGACTATCTATTCGGTGTACAAGGAGCGCGAACTCTTGTCGGTTGCCGATCTGCCGTGGTTCGGCGTCGGCACCGTGTCCGCATTCTTCTCCGCCTTCCTGTGCGTGCGCTGGCTGCTGCGCTATATCAGCACGCATGATTTCACGCTGTTTGCGTGGTACCGCATCGTGTTCGGTTTTGTCGTGCTGATCACCGCGTACGGCGGCTGGGTGGAGTGGGCCGAGTAAATTTTCGGAATGCGTGAACACACCGACAACGATCGTGCGCTGCATGTTCTGCAGACTGTATTCGGCTATCCGTCGTTTCGCGGCCAGCAGGCCGAGATCGTGAACCATGTCGCCAGCGGCGGCGACGCACTGGTACTGATGCCGACCGGCGGCGGCAAGTCGCTGTGCTACCAGATTCCGGCGCTGTTGCGCGACGGCGTTGGCGTGGTAGTCTCGCCGCTGATCGCGCTGATGCAGGATCAGGTCGATGCGCTGGACGAGGTCGGCGTGCGTGCAGCCTTTCTCAATTCCACGCAGACCTTCGAAGAGACGGTGCGCACCGAGCGCCGCGTGCGCAACGGCGAGCTCGATCTGGTTTATGTCGCGCCGGAACGGCTGATGACGCCGCGCTGCCTGGATCTGCTGGAAGCATCGAAGATTGCGCTGTTCGCGATCGATGAGGCGCACTGCGTGTCGCAATGGGGCCATGACTTCCGGCCCGAGTACATCAAGCTGTCGGTGCTGCACGAGCGCTTACCGCAGGTGCCGCGCATCGCGCTGACCGCGACCGCCGATCCGCAGACGCGTGCCGAGATCGCGCATCGATTGCAGCTCGACGAGGCAAGGCAGTTCGTATCCTCGTTCGATCGTCCCAACATCCGCTATCAGATCATTGAAAAGGCCAACGGCCGCAAGCAGGTGCTGGATTTCATCAAGGAAGAACATGCGGGGGATGCCGGCATCGTGTATTGCCTGTCGCGCAAGAAGGTCGAGGAAACCGCGCAGTTCCTGAACGAGCATGGCGTGGCCGCGTTGCCGTATCACGCCGGCATGGACTATGCAACGCGCGCGGCGAATCAGGCGCGCTTCCTGCGAGAGGAGTCGCTTGTGATGGTCGCGACGATCGCGTTCGGCATGGGTATCGACAAGCCGGACGTGCGCTTCGTTGCGCACCTCGATCTGCCGAAGAGTATCGAGGGCTATTACCAGGAGACCGGTCGCGCCGGCCGAGACGGCCTGCCGGCGGATGCGTGGATGGCTTATGGCTTGCAGGACGTGGTGCAGCAGCGCCGCATGATCGATGAATCGGAAGCGGACGAGAATTTCAAGCGCGTGCAGAGCGCCAAGCTCGACGCGATGCTCGGCCTGTGCGAGACGCTCAATTGCCGTCGCGTACGGCTGCTGGATTACTTTGGCCAGCCTTCAGGCCCATGTGGCAACTGCGACATCTGCCTGAATCCGCCGGTGTCGTTCGACGGCACGATTCAGGTGCAGAAATTGCTGTCCACGATTTACCGCGTCGATCAGCGATTCGGTGCCGGCCACGTGATCGACGTATTGCGCGGCAGCGATTCGGAGAAAGTGAAGCAGTGGCGGCATGACAAGCTGTCCACCTTCGGTATCGGCAGCGAGGTCGGCGAAGCCGAATGGCGTACGATCCTGCGGCAGGCGATTGCACTGGGGCTGGTGGCGGTCGATCACGATGCCTATGGTTCGCTGAAATTGACGGAAGAAGCGCGGCCGGTGCTGCGCGGCGAGCGCAAGGTGCAGCTACGTCAATACCAGAAGCCGGCGAAGAAGAAGCGCGAAGCCGCGAAACCGAAGGGCTATGTCGAGAGCGAATTGTCCGCTGTCGAGCAGGCGATCTTCGACAAGCTGCGCTGGTGGCGCGTCGAAACCGCACGCAAGCACAACGTGCCGGCCTACGTGATTTTCCACGACGCGACGATGCGCGAGATCGCGAAGGTGAAGCCAATGTCGCTGGATGATCTGCGCAATGTGTCGGGCGTCGGCGAGAAGAAGCTGGAAACCTACGGCGAGGAGATCGTTGCGCTGATAGCAGAGATGATGTGACAAGTTCTCTGGCCCCTATCTGCCACCCTTATTTCTGTCATTCCGAACGCAGTGAGGAATCTCACGTCCGCGCAACCAAGGTCGGTGGAGATTCCTCACTGCGTTCGGAATGACAAGTTACAGGATATTTAGTCGCCGCCTACCGCTTCACGAACACCAGATCCCACACCCCATGCCCGAGCCGCAGCCCGCGGTTCTCGAACTTCGTCACCGGCCGGTATTCCGGCCGCGGCGCATAAGCTTCCGCCGTGTTCCTCAGCGCCGGCTCATCGCCCAGCACCTGCAGCATCTGCTCCGCATAATCCTGCCAGTCGGTCGCGCAGTGCAGATAGCCGCCTGGCGCGAGACGCGATACCAGCAGTTCAACGAACGGCGGCTGGATCAGGCGGCGCTTGTTGTGCCGCGCCTTGTGCCAAGGATCGGGAAAGAACACATGCACGCCGGCCAGCGAATCCGGCGCGATCATGTGCGTGACGACCTCGAACGCATCATGCTGGATGATTCGCAGGTTGCTCAAATTCTGTTCGCCGATCAGCTTCAACAGGCTGCCCACGCCCGGCGTATGCACTTCCACGCCGACGAAATTCTTGTCCGGCATGCCGGCCGCGATTGTCGCGGTGGTGCCGCCCATGCCGAAGCCGATTTCCAGGATTGTCGGTGCGCTGCGCCCAAATGCCGCATCGAAATCGAAACACTCCTTCACGTAGGGAATGCAGTACTGCGGCCCCAGCGTTTCGATTGCCTTCGCCTGTGCGTTGGACAAGCGCCCGGCGCGCGTGACGAAGCTGCGGATGCGGCGTTCCGTCGGGTCATACAGCATCGGCCTGCTTTCGTCGGAGTGATGTTCGGACATATCGAATCAGTGATGAAAGTGCAAATAAAAAAGGCACCTGACGGTGCCGAATCGATCTGGAGCGGGTGAAGGGAATCGAACCCTCGTCGTAAGCTTGGGAAGCTTCTGCTCTACCATTGAGCTACACCCGCGAGTGCCCCGCATTATACGGGTTAAGCGCCCGATTCGTCGATATCGGGCTCGCCCTGGGTTTGTTCAATTGGCTCGTGTTTTATTAAGCTGCTGCGTGCCTTCGGTTGTGAAGTCAGATGTCAGCAGTCGCTCTCCCGACGAGACGCGGAGCCAGGCGATGCAGCTGGTCGAGCAGATCTTTGCGCAGATTCGCGAAAATCCCTTTAGCCGGCATGGTCTGTTACTATTAAGAAACTAAAACTGTTACCTGCATCATCAGGCTCTTTACGCAGGAGGCGCGCCATGGACGAATCCAGTTTGCACTCACTTTCATTTTCCTTTGAAGAGGGAAGCGGCAAGTTGCATGCGTTGTTCACGCCTGCGGCTGGCGCGCCGCTGATCGACGTGGCCCTGTTCCGGGAAGCGCTTGCGAAGGCCGGCTGGGACAAGCTCCATCTGGATGAGGCGGCGATCGATGATTTCGTCGCGACCTGCCGCAAAAGCGACAAGCCTGTGGACAAGATCATAGGCGAGCAACGTGACGGCGAGTTCTCCCTAACGCTGGACAGTGACCTGATGACGGCTTGGTTGACGCTTGTCCCGGCACAAGGTGGCCAGCCGGTCACCCTCGAGGCTGTCGGAAAGGCGCTAGCGGAGCAGGGCATCGTCTATGGAATCGACCGTCCTCGGATCGAGGCGGCATTCGCCGCAGGCCATTGCGAACGCGTGGCAATTGCGTATGGGCAGCCGGCGCGGGAAGGCGAGCCTACCCGGTTCGAAACCCTGTACGACAAGAAGGACGAGGAATCGGAGGAGGACGAGCGCGAGCGTATCCGGTACACCGACCTTTGCCATATCCTGCTGGTGAACCCCGGCGACAAGCTGATGCGGCGCATTCCGCCCGTACAGGGAAAGAACGGAAGCAACATCAAGGGCCAGCCGGTGCTTCCGAAGCCGACGCCGGACATTCCGTTCCGTCCCGACCTGCAAGGCGCCGAGCCGAGCGAAAACGATCCGAACCTGCTGGTTGCGACCGCGGGCGGGCAGCCAAACCGGCTGGATAACGGTGTCATGGTCAACCCGGTGATCGAGGTGGTGAATGTTGACCTGCGTACCGGGAGCATCGAATTCGAGGGAACCTTGCGTGTGGGCGGTGACGTCAAGGCCGGTATGCACATCAAGGTGTCCGGCGACGTCATCGTGAATGGCGCAATGGAAGCCGCGCAGATCGTCGCCGGCGGCAATGTCGCGGTTCGCGGCGGCATTGTCGGCCATCCCGACTCGCGACCGGGGGCGCACTCGTTACCGGAAACGACCGCGAGAATCATCTGCGAGGGATCGGTGCAGGCGATGTTCATGGAAAATGCACACGTCGAAGCCGGTAAATCGATTCGGATCGACCGCAGCGCCCGCCAGTGCGAACTGATCGCGCGCGAGGAAATCGTGGTCGGCAAGGCAGGGTCCAAGGCAGGCCAGATCATTGGCGGAAAGACGCAAGCCACGCAACGGATCGCAACCGCAATCCTTGGCGGCTCCACCGGCATCAAGACCTATGTGCAAGCCGGCGTCGATCCTTATCTCGAAAAGCAGATCGCGGACAAGGATCAGGAATTCAAGCGGAAGTGCGATGAAGTCGATCGCGTCGTCAAGCTGCTCATCTATTTCAAGCACAACCCGCAGAAAGGGGCGGGCGGCATTGCAGAGAAGGTAGAGGCGACACGCCGGCAATTGCTCGCGGATATTGACGTCCTGACGGAAGAACTGAAGGTGCTCCGCGCGAAGGTCGAACTGGCGGAACAGGCATGCGTCGAAGTGAGCAGCCAGATCCATTACGGCGTCGAAGTCCGCATCGCGCAGCAGACATGGCAGGCGCCGGACGACATGAACGGCGCGACGCTGGAACTGCAGGGCGGCCGGATCGCGATCAGCCGCTAAGGCCGCGAAAGATTCGGGGCGCGATCCGGAAAAAGGATCGCGCCCCGCAAACAGGAACGGCAGTTAGGCGTTGCAGTAAACGGCCTCAGATGCCGCCCATGCAGAGATACTTCATCTCCAGGTATTCATCAATCCCGTATTTCGAACCTTCCCGGCCCAGCCCCGACTGCTTGACGCCGCCGAACGGGCCGACTTCATTGGAAATGATGCCGGTGTTGATGCCGACCATACCGTATTCCAGCTTTTCCGCAACCCGCCAGACGCGACCGATGTCGCGCGAATAGAAGTAGCTCGCCAGCCCGAACTCGGTGTCGTTGGCGGCAGCGACCACTTCTTCCTCTGTCCTGAACTTTGCGACGGCGGCGACCGGGCCGAAGGTTTCCTCACGCATGATCTTCATGTCGGCGTTCACGTTTGCCAGCACGGTCGGCTCGTAGAACTGGCCGCCAAGCATATGCAGCCTGCCGCCGGCCATCACCTTCGCGCCTTTTGCGAGCGCGTCGGCGACATGTTCTTCCACCTTCGCGACTGCCTGGTCATCGATCAGCGGGCCCTGCGCGACGCCCTGCTCGAAGCCGTTGCCGACCTTGATCTTCGCCGCACCGGCGGCAAGCTTTTCGACGAAGGCGTCGTAGATCGATTCATGCGCGTAGAAGCGGTTGGTGCAGACGCAGGTCTGGCCGGCATTGCGGTATTTCGAGATCAGCGCGCCTTCGACTGCTGCGTCCAGGTCGGCATCCTCGAACACGATGAAGGGCGCATGGCCGCCGAGTTCGAGCGCGAGTTTCTTGACGGTCGGCGCGCTCTGGCGCATCAGGATGCGGCCGACCGGCGTCGAACCGGTGAAGGACAGGTGGCGAACGACGGGG
>JAEZVM010000088.1 GCA_023420795.1 Pseudomonadota bacterium | reverse complement strand
GCGTCCGCTCGCCTCCTCGAATGCTCGCACCATTTCCAGCACGCTGTAGCCGCGCCCGGTGCCGAGATTCAGGGTAAAGCCGCGCCCGGTAGCGAACAATGCTCGGAGCGCAGCAAGATGCCCGAGTGCCAGATCGACCACATGAATATAGTCGCGCACGCCGGTGCCGTCCGGCGTCGGATAGTCATTGCCGAATACCGACAATTTCTCTCGCCGGCCCACTGCCACCTGGCTGATGAACGGCATCAGGTTGTTCGGTATGCCGCGCGGGTCCTCACCAATCAGCCCGCTCGGATGCGCGCCGACCGGATTGAAGTAGCGCAGCGCACCGATTGCCCAGGAAGTATCGGACCTGACGAGGTCTTCCAGCAGCTGCTCGACCATCAGTTTCGAGCGGCCATAAGGATTGGTAACGGAGACGCGCGCCGATTCCGTGATCGGCACCGATTCCGGGTCGCCGTATACGGTCGCGGAAGAGCTGAACAGGAAGTTCTTCACGCCTGCCTCGCCCAGCGCCTGCAGCAGCGTGATGGTGCCGCCCACGTTGTTTTCGAAGTACGCCAATGGCTTTTCAACCGACTCCCCTACCGCCTTTAGGCCGGCAAAATGAATGGTGGCGTCGATGCGATGCGTCCTCAGCAGCGCAACCAGTGCCGCATGGTCGCGCACATCGACTTCATAAAAAGGGATGACATGCCCGGTGATTTTTTCAACCCGCTTCAGCGCCTCCGGCGAACTGTTGCTCAGATTGTCGAGCGCGACCACCGAATAGCCTGCAGAAAGAAGTTCGACGCAGGTATGCGAACCGATATAACCCGATGCGCCGGTGACCAGAATGGTTTTATGTGTTGTCATATTGAATCGCTTCGGCAGGACATGCCTGCTGCTCCGGAAGGTGAATTGCTATAGGAATGTGTTCGGCGGCTTACGCCGCCTTTACCGAAAAAGAGGTGCTTGTAGTGCGCAGCTCACTGGCAAGGTGTTCGGACAGGCGGAATGCGAGTGCAGCCAGCGTGATCGTCGGGAAGTTGGCGCCAGCCGTCGGGAATACCGAGCTGCCGGCGACGAACAGGTTCGAGAGGCCATGCACCTTGCAGTTGCGGTCCACCACCCCCTGTTTCGGCGAGTCGTGCATGCGCGTGGTGCCCATGTGGTGCCACGTACCTTCGATGTCGGACGGCCACTTTCCGCCTTCGATCGGCGGATCCAGTTCGACCCGGGCAACGCCGCTGCGATGCATTTCATCGGCCATGATCGCCAGCGTGCGGTCGAAAGTGCGCTGCACCTTCGAGGTCAGCCGCCAATCGACGCGAACCCGGCTCATGCCGAGCCTGTCCTTCTGCGAAGGCGACAACATCACGCGGCTGTCCGGATTCGGCTCCGGCTCGACGATGAGCTGGAACTTCACTCCCCTGATCAGCCAGCGCGGCTGGAACAGCCGCGTATATCCGTAACCGAGCGTATCGAGCGGATGCGCGATCATGGTCAGCACGTCGCGGGTCAGGCTCCAGTCCTCCTGATTCTTCTTCAGCAATGCCTGCTTGATCCGGAACAGTGCCTGCGCGCCCTCGCTGCCCTCGCCCGGGAAAATCGACGAGAACCAAACGCGTGCATTGAGCAGCCCTTCCTGCTCCAGCACTTCCGGCGTCAGTGCGAATTGATGCGCGATATGCGTTCCGTGCGCCGCGACGGCGGCATTCATGTAGTGATACTTCACGTCGGACAGCTTGTTGCGTGCCCACTGCGCGGCAAAGTGGATGCTTCCCGAGAACAGGCGCGGATGGTCCATGAAGAAGCGGCCGACGAGATCATTGCCGTTGCCAAGCCCGCATGGCTGAACCTTGTTCGATGCGAGCAGCAGGCGTGCGTTTTCGATGCCGCCGGTAGCCAGGACATACTGGGTGGCGGTCACCTGCATATGCCTGCCGGTCAGTGTCGCGACCTGGATGCGCGTCACGTTGGTGGCAGGATTGTCGGTATCGATATTGACGGCGTTCGCATACAGGAAGACGCGTATGCGCTGCGAACGCTTCAGCGCCTCACGATACATTTTTCCGAAACGCGCGGGCGGGCTGAACTGGGAAATGGTGTCGCGCACCTTGCCTGTTACGAGCGGCATGCGTCGCACATCGGGGCGCCCGATCGAGCGTTCCCAGAAATCCGGCTCGAAATTGTTCGGCCCTAGCTTCAGCAGCGCATGCGTGCGATCGTAATAGGGAGTGAGCTCATCCAGCCCGAAGGGCCAGCCGCTGTGCGCGATCCAGTCGCGCTTTTCGAAGTCCCACGGGTCGAGGGGACGGCACCAGCCTCCCCAGCAATTGCTGCTCCCGCCCAGAAAACGGCTGCGGCTGCCGTCCGCGAAGTTGTAGCGCCATTCGCCTACATCCTCGCCGCGATAAAGGTCGCGCGTGCCGCTGTCCGGTGCGAACCCACCGCTTTCGAGGAGACAGACGTCGATCCCTTTCTTTTCCAGCTCCATCGCAAGCGTAATGCCTGCCACACCGCCACCGATAATGCAGACGGTCGTCTGGATGACCGTTCCCTGTTCAACTCGTCTTGTGTCGATAAACATGTATTGTTTTTCTTCCCCAGAGAGTTAATGGCTCGACGAGCGGCGTTACCGCTCCCGGAAGGAACCTGCAGTGGCGCGAATGCGCGCCAGATTCAAGATAGATGGCATTCCCTGCCGGGGTTTTGATGTGCGTTAGAAAGGCTGCGCGATGGAGAGACGGCTGTGCGCACTTACAACGTATTTCTTTTTAGAAAGGAAGTGCCGCATCCGCCTTGGCGGCCAGGATCACGCGTTTGAATTCGTCCTGGATGCGCTGCAGCGCCTGTGCCGACTCCGCCTCGAAGCGCAGCACCACCACCGGCGTCGTGTTCGA
This sequence comes from Pseudomonadota bacterium, assembly GCA_023420795.1. Taxonomy (GTDB): domain Bacteria; phylum Pseudomonadota; class Gammaproteobacteria; order Burkholderiales; family Burkholderiaceae_D; genus Noviherbaspirillum. The sequence continues at coordinate 261 of JAEZVM010000088.1, read as the reverse complement.
CGAGCGGGCCAGCCCGAAGCCGTCCGCATACTCGACCCGCAAACCGTCGATCGTGAGCACCTGCTGAGCATCCGGGAAGCGCGCTTCCTGCTGCAGCTTCCGAATCAATTCGACGTTCTCGCCTTCATTCATCTTCAACTGCAGCTCCGGCGTGCTCACCGATTGCGGCAATGCATTCAATACCGCCGACGGATCGGCTTCGCGCGCGAGCAGTTCCAGCAACCGCGCCCCCGCATACAGGCCGTCGTCGAAGCCGTACCA
>JAEZVM010000084.1 GCA_023420795.1 Pseudomonadota bacterium | reverse complement strand
AGTCACCATCATTCACTTCCGGCGGACGCGTGGTACGGAGGAAAACCTCATAACTGCGACTGATGCCCTCATCAGTGAAGTAAGGGGTCGTCTGAGAAAGTGCGATCGTGCGGTTGCGTTTGCTGGTATTGACATCCAGACCGAGCGTATTGCCGCTGCCGAATGCATTGGCCTGCTGAATCGAACCGGTCAACATCAGTTTTTCGCTGCTCGAAAAACCGGCACCCAGCATGATGTTCCCGGTGGGTTTCTCTTCCACCGTCATGTTGATATCCACCTGATCGGTGGTGCCCGGCACTTCCGGCGTCTCAATGCCGACTTCCTTGAAGTAGCCCAGGCGGTCAACGCGGTCCCGCGACAGCCGGATTTTTTCGCCGTCGTACCAGGAATTTTCAAACTGGCGGAACTCGCGCCGGATCACTTCGTCGCGCGTCTTCGTATTGCCTGCAACGTTAATCCGTCGCACGTAAACTCGCTTACCGGGGTCGATCAATACCGAAAAGCTGACTTCTTTCTTATCTCGATTGATTTCCGGATTGGCATTGACGTTCGCGAATGCGTAACCGAAGTTGCCCATTCTCTCGGAAATCTTCTTCACGCTTTCCGCGAGCTTCTCGCCGGAATAGACATCGCCGCGCTTCAACTGCACCAGGGATTTCAGCTCATCTTCGCGACCGAACATCTCGCCTTCGAGCTTGACGTCCGCGACGGTGAATTTATCGCCTTCGTTGATGTTGATGGTGATGTAGATATCTTTCTTGTCCGGCGTGATCGACACTTGCGTCGACTCCACCTGCATTTCGAGGTAGCCACGATTCAGGTAGTAGGAGCGTAGCGTCTCGATGTCGCCGGTCAGTTTTTGCTTGGAATACTGGTCTGCCTTGGTGTACCAGGTGAACCAGCCGGGCGTACTCAGGTTCAGCAAGTCGCGTAGTTGGCTGTCCGAGAACACCTTGTTCCCGACGATATTGATCTGCTTGATCCGCGCAACCTCGCCCTCGTCCACTGCGAAGCTGACAATGACGCGATTTCGTTCAATCGGCGTTACTGTCGTCGTGATCTGGACGCCATACAGGCCGCGAGACAAATACTGCCGCTTCAGCTCCTGCTCCGCCCGATCGACCAGCGCCCTGTCGAAAATGCGGGATTCGCCGAGCCCGATGTCCTTCAACGCCTTGGTGAGCTGCTCCTTGTCGAATTCCTTCGTGCCGGAAAAATCAACGCTGGCAATTGCGGGCCGCTCTTCCAGCATCACGACAAGTACATCCCCCTCGACCTCGATGCGCACGTCTTTGAAGAATCCGGTCGCATACAGCGCCTTGATCGCGGAAGCGCCCTTCTCGTCGGTGTACATGTCGCCGACACGTACCGGCAGATAGCTGAAGACAGTACCAGCCTCGGTACGCTGGATACCTTCGACGCGAATGTCCTTGACGGTGAACGGTTCAACAGCCAGTGCATGCCCGGTACAGAGGGCAAAGGCAGCGATGGCAATGAGACGACGTGGAAAAAAGGGCTGGGAACTACGCTCGGAATGTAATTTCATCGGTTATTTATTATCAATGCCCTTTGCCGCGAGAGCTTTTAAACTCCACCGGCAAACACTCAGGATATGAGCCGAACGATGTCATTAAAGACGGCAACTGCCATCAATGTCATCAAGATCCCCACTCCCGCACGCTGGGCGATCTCCCCGAACCGCTCAGGAAGCGGACGTCCGGTCAAAAGTTCCAGCGAATAATACAGTAAAAGCCCTCCATCCAAAACTGGAATGGGAAGCAGGTTCATGACGCCCAAGCTAATGCTGATGAACGCGATGAAGCTCAGGTAGCTGATGATGCCGATACGCGCCGTTTGTCCCGCATAGTCGGCAATCGTGATGGGCCCGGTGATATTCTTCCAAGACACTTCACCGACGAGCATTTTACCAAGCATTTTGATCGTCAGAACGCTCGTATCCCATGTCTTCCGAACCGCCTTGCCCAATGCAGCCAGCGGCGCATCCTCGGCGGTAATCATTTCCGGTACCAGAGGAATTTCAGCCTTGATACGGCCAAAGGCCTGACCGTTCTTCACATGCGATTCCGGCGTGACCGTGATGCTGAACGCCTGCTGCTGACGCAGGCCGCTTATCTGTATCGGCTCACCTGGGGAAGAGCGAACCAGTTCGACGAAAGCAAGTCCGTCCGGAACCGGCTTCCCGTTTACCTCCAGAACCAGGTCGCCCTCCCGCAGACCGGCTTGCATTGCCGGCCCGTCAGGAAAAATCTTTCCTAGCACGGGCTTGGGACGAGCGAGATCGATACCCAGTTTCCCCAGGAAGTCACCTTCCATGTCTTCGGGAGCCAACCCGTTCAGGCTCAGCGTGAGGGTATCCAGCAGGTTGCCGCCGGATGTGCCGGGATTTGGCCGCTGCACTTCAAGGCGAGCATCCTCTCCTTCGAGAGCGAGTTGCATGACTTTCCAGCGCAGATCCGACCAAGTGCTGACCGACTCCCCGTTTACCGAGGTAACCAATTCGCCGCCTCTCAATCCCGCCTGATACGCTGCAGTTTGTTCCGCAACAGCGCGCAGTCGCGTTGTGGGCTCCGGGATGCCGTAGGTGTACAGACCGGCAAACACTGCGATCGCAAACAGAAAATTGGCAAGCGGCCCTGCCGCGACGATGGCAATCCGCTTCAAGACCGGCTGGCGGGTAAACTCGCGCTTCAAATCACCAGGAGGCAAACCGCTCAGATCCTGCTCGCGCGCATCCAGCATCTTGACGTAGCCGCCCAAGGGCAGAATGGAAAGCGCCCATTCCGTCTGGTCCGGCCCGCAACGCCGGGAATAGACTATCTTGCCCATCCCGACCGAAAATCGCAGAACCTTGACGCCGCACCAACGCGCCACCCAGTAATGCCCCAACTCGTGCACGACAACCAGCACGGCAAGCGCCACGAAGAAGGCGATCAGGGTTTGCAGCAGAGTCATGTCTCGACTTTATTGAATAAAGGACTGTGCGACCTCGCGCGCACGCCTATCCTGCTCCAGCAACGCAGCGATATCTGTGATCTGCATGTAGGGCAGTTTATTCATCACGCGCGAGATAAGCCTGTCGATCTCACGGAAACCTATTTTTCGATCCAAAAATGCTTGGACAGCAACTTCGTTTGCTGCGTTCAAAATTGCCGGGGCCGTGCCGCCTGCCGACAAGGCGTCGTATGCGAGCCTCAGGCAAGGGAAACGATCGAAGTCGGGTCGGTGGAATGTCAACTGGCCGATTTGTGCGAGATCCATTGCGCTCACTCCTGAGGCAATCCGCTCGGGATAGGCCAACGCATGCGCGATCGGCGTACGCATGTCCGGATTGCCTAACTGCGCAAGCACCGATCCATCCACATAGGACACCATTGAATGAATCACACTCTGGGGATGGATCACCACTTCGATCTGGCTCGCGTCGGCGCCGAACAGCCAGTGCGCCTCGATCACTTCCAACCCCTTGTTCATCATCGTGGCGGAATCGACCGAGATTTTCCGTCCCATCACCCAGTTCGGATGCGCTACCGCCTCTTCGGGAGTCACGTTTTCCAACGTCTCGACCGCACGCGACAGGAAAGGTCCGCCGGACGCGGTCAGCAACACCTTGGCAACGCCGTGCCGACCCGGTTTGCGCTGATAGGATTGCGGCAGGCACTGGAAAATCGCGTTATGTTCGCTATCGATCGGCAACAGGGCTGCGCCGCTGGCGCCGATTGCATCCATGAACAAAGGGCCGGACATCACTAGCGCTTCCTTGTTCGCGAGCAGCACCTTCTTGCCAGCCTTGGCCGCTGCCAGGGTCGGTGCCAAGCCGGCAGCCCCGACAATCGCAGCCATTACAGTATCGCACCCGGATGCGCCAGCCACCGCGCACAAGGCAGCCTCGCCATAATCGACTTCAGTCCGTACGCCCTTATCTGCAAGCAGACGCTTCAGCTGCCGTGCGGCGTCCGCGGAGCC